>NZ_JBEORS010000014.1:0-178411 GCF_040302405.1 Streptomyces sp. NPDC126503 | reverse complement strand
CGCCCCTCCTCGTCCACCGCAGCGGCGAACGGCGCGATCTTCGCCTCCGCCAGCGCACGCACCGACTCCCGGAGCATGTCGTGCTCCTCCGAAGGCCGATACAGGTCGAAATCAGCAGAACCCGCCACTGTGTCTCACTCCCGCGTTGCTAACTACCGTTAAGTAACCCAAAGGGTAGGGCGTTGCGGGGCACCGGGCCAGAGCCCGACTATGCTCGGGCAGGCATTCCGCCCGACGTCTCTGGAGTCCCGCATGGCCCTGAAGATCACCGTCATCGGAACCGGCTACCTGGGCGCCACCCACGCCGCGGCCATGGCGGAGCTCGGCTTCGAGGTGCTCGGACTGGACGTCGTCCCGGAGAAGGTCGAGATGCTGGCCGCGGGCCGTGTCCCCATGTACGAGCCCGGCCTGGAGGACCTCCTCGCCCGGCACGTCGCCGGGATCGAGGGCTCCAGCGGGCGGCTGCGCTTCACCTCCTCCTGGGAGGAGGTCGGCGCCTTCGGCGACGTGCACTTCGTCTGCGTGAACACCCCGCAGAAGCACGGCGAGTACGCCTGCGACATGAGTCATGTCGACGCCGCCTTCGCCTCGCTCGCCGCCGTCGTCCGCGACGGCGCGCTCGTCGTCGGCAAGTCGACCGTGCCGGTCGGCTCGGCCGACCGGCTCGCCGAGCTGCTCCCCGAAGGGGTGGAGCTGGCCTGGAACCCCGAGTTCCTGCGGGAGGGCTTCGCCGTCCAGGACACCCTGCGTCCGGACCGGATCGTGGTCGGCGTGCGGAGCGAGCGGGCCGAGAAGACGCTGCGTGAGGTGTACGCGGTCCCCGTCGGCGAGGGCTCGCCGTTCGTGGTGACCGACTTCCCGACCGCCGAGCTGGTCAAGACGGCCGCCAACTCCTTCCTCGCCACCAAGATCTCCTTCATCAACGCGATGGCGGAGGTCTGCGAGGCGGCCGGCGGCGACGTCGCCAAGCTCGCCGAGGCCATCGGCCATGACGACCGGATCGGCGCCAAGTTCCTGCGCGCGGGCATCGGCTTCGGCGGCGGCTGTCTGCCGAAGGACATCCGGGCGTTCATGGCCCGCGCGGGCGAGCTGGGCGCCGACCAGGCCCTGACCTTCCTGCGCGAGATCGACTCGATCAACATGCGGCGGCGCGGCCAGATGGTCGAGATGGCCCGCGAGGCCCTGGGCGGCTCCTCCTTCCTGGGCCGCCGGGTGGCCGTGCTCGGCGCGACCTTCAAGCCGGACTCGGACGACGTCCGCGACTCCCCCGCCCTCAACGTGGCCGGCCAGATACACCTCCAGGGCGGCCAGGTGACCGTGTACGACCCCAAGGGCATGGACAACGCCCGCAAGGTCTTCCCGACGCTCGGGTACGCGGACTCGGCCGTCGACGCGGTGCGTGGCGCGGACGTGGTGCTCCACCTGACGGAGTGGCGCGAGTTCCGCGAGCTGGACCCGGCGGAGCTGGCCTCCGTGGCCTCCTCGCGCGTGATCCTCGACGGGCGCAACGCCCTGGACGGCGAGCTGTGGCGGGCCGCCGGCTGGACCTACCGCGCGATGGGCCGCCCCCGGTCCTGACCGCCTGTCCGTCGCCCGTACGTCTCCCGCGGTGTCCCGTGCGGTTCAGGCCGCCGCCGGCCGGGCACGGCGGCCTCGGGCGAGGTACTCCGTCTCGCGCAGCGCCCGGGTGACGTTGGCGTGGGCGAGGCCCACCAGTTCGGGGGCCGACCAGCCCCTGCGGAGCAGCTCGGCGAGGAGCGGTACGTAGCCGAGGCCCGGGGACAGCGCGCGGGAGAGGCCCACGCCGTGCGGGCCCGCGTGCGCCCGGACCCGGTCGAGGACGTCGGCGGTGGCGTGGGGCTCGGCGGCCACCGGGACCATGCAGACGGCGCCGTTGCCGCCGAGGAGGCGCAGGACGTCGTCCGGGAGGTCCTCGGGGGCGGCGCGGGTCAGCAGGGCGGGGGCCCGGGTGGCGGCGAGGGCGCGGCGGACGGTGTCGGGGTCCGCGCCGGAGAGGTCCACGGCCAGGCCGACGCGGTTCATCTCCCGTACCGCCTCGCGGGCGAAGCGGTCGAAGCGGGTGAGGTTCACGGCCCGCACGCCGAGCGCGCGGTAGGCGCGGAGAGTGGCGCCGGAGCCGCCGAGGGCGGTCCAGCCGACCGGGCCGAGGACGGCGGCGACCCGGCCGCTCCGCCGGGCTCGCGCGATCTCGGCGGTGGTGCGGGCCAGGCAGAGGCTCTCGGGGCGGGCGGCCACGAGGGACCGGGCGGCGTCGATCCGGCGGAGGGTGCCGATGACGCCCTCCTCGGGGTCGACGAGCAGCGACCAGAACCGGGCGCCCACCTCCGCCGTGCCGGCGGCCGGGAGCTCCTCCGGGCCGGCGGACGGGGGCAGCTCGGCGTGGCCTTCGAGCACCGGGTGTGCGGCGAGGAGCGCGCGGGCCCATGCCGTCCGGCCCTTCTCCGCGGCCGTCGGCGGGTCCGCCGCGGCGACGGAGGCGGACAGCGGGGAACGGTCGTCCAGATCGGCCATGGCGCAACTCCGGGCTCGGTGACGCAGTACCGCCCCGCCGAAAGGGCGGGGCGGTACCGTCCAGCGTGCCACCGTCCCCGGCGCGGGGCCCGGCGGGAGGGCCGTACGGGTGAGGCGGCGGGCGGGGTACGGCTCCGCCGCCCGCGCTCAGGCGCCGGGCGCCGCCGGGCCGTCCAGAGCGTCGATGGTCGCGTTCGACGGGGCCGTACGGCTGCTGAGGTCGCGGGCGACGTCCTCGGCGTCGCGCAGGACGCGGACCGCGTTGGACCAGGTCAGCTTGGTCAGGTCCGCCCGGGACCAGCCGCGGTGCAGGAGCTCCGCGATCAGGTTGGGGTAGCCGGCGACGTCGTCGAGGCCGGCCGGGGTGAACGCGGTGCCGTCGTAGTCGCCGCCGATGCCGATGTGGTCGATGCCGGCGGCCTCGCGCATGTGGTCGAGGTGGTCGGCGACCGTGGCGACGGTGGCGAAGGGGCGCGGGTCCACCGCCTCGAAGGCCCGGTGGATCTCCATGGCCCGCGGAGTGGTGTCCAGGTGGTGCAGGCCGTGGGCCCGCAGGTTCGCGTCGGCGCGCTCGGTCCAGGCGACGGCGGCGGGCAGGATGAACTTCGGCACGAAGGTGGCCATCGCGACCCCGCCGTTGGCCGGCAGCCGCTCCAGGACGTCGTCCGGGACGTTGCGCGGATGGTCGCAGACCGCCCGGGCCGAGGAGTGCGAGAAGATCACCGGCGCCGCCGTGGTGTCCAGCGCGTCCCGCATGGTGGTGGCGGCGACGTGCGAGAGGTCCACGAGCACACCGGAGCGGTTCATCTCGCGGACGACCTCGCGGCCGAAGGCGGAGAGCCCGCCGACGCGCGGCTCGTCGGTCGCCGAGTCCGCCCAGTCGTTGTTGTCGTTGTGCGTGAGCGTCATGTAGCGGACGCCGAGGGCGTGCAGCGCGCGCAGGGTGGCGAGGGAGTTGTTGATCGAGTGGCCGCCCTCGGCACCCTTGAGGGAGGCGATACGGCCTCGCGCGCGGGCCGCCTCCATGTCGTCCGCCGTCAGGGCGGGGGCCAGCTCCGTGCCGTACCGGGCGAGGAGCTGGTCGACGAGGTCGATCTGCTCCAGGGTGGCGCTGACCGCGTGGTCGCCGGTGAGCCGGGCCGGCACGTACACGGACCAGAACTGGGCGCCGACGCCGCCGGCCCGGAGGCGGGCCAGGTCGGTGTGGAGCGTGCCGGTCTGGTCGGCGCCGATGTCCAGCTTGTCGAGGTCGTAGCGCACGTGCTCGCGCAGCGCCCACGGCAGGTCGTTGTGGCCGTCGACGACGGGGGCGGAGGCCAGGAGCTCCCTGGCCTCCGCGAGGCGGTCGGCGGCGGTGGGCACCGCGCTCACTTGGCGAAGCCGAAGGAGGAGGAACCCTCGACCTTGGCGCGCAGGCGCTTGCCCTTCTCGGTGGCCTGGTCGTTGAGCTCCTGCAGGAAGTCCGTCATCCGCCCCAGCAGCTCGGGGTCGTGCGCGGCGAGCATCCGGGCGGCCAGCAGGCCCGCGTTGCGGGCGCCGGCGACGGAGACCGTGGCGACGGGCACCCCCGCCGGCATCTGCACGATGGAGAGGAGCGAGTCCATGCCGTCGAGGTACTTCAGCGGCACGGGGACGCCGATGACCGGGAGTGGGGTGACCGAGGCGAGCATGCCGGGGAGGTGGGCGGCGCCGCCCGCGCCTGCGATGAGCGCCTTGAGCCCGCGGCCCGCGGCCTGCTCACCGTAAGCGATCATCTCGCGCGGCATCCGGTGCGCGGAGAGGACGTTCACCTCGTAGGGGATCTCGAACTCGTCGAGGGCCTGGGCGGCGGCCTCCATGACGGACCAGTCGGAGTCGGACCCCATGGCGATGCCAATGAGCGGATTACTCAACGATCGTTCCTCGCAGGTAGTCGGCGGCGTGGCGCGCGCGCTCCAGCACGTCGTCCAGGTCGTCGCCGTAGGTGTTGACGTGTCCGACCTTGCGGCCGGGCTTCACGTCCTTGCCGTACATGTGGATCTTGAGCTGCGGGTCCCTGGCCATGCAGTGCAGGTACGCGCCGTACATGTCCGGGTAGTCGCCGCCGAGGACATTGCACATCACGGTCCAGGGGGCACGCGGGCGCGGATCGCCGAGGGGGAGGTCGAGGACCGCCCGGACGTGGTTGGCGAACTGCGAGGTGACCGCTCCGTCCTGCGTCCAGTGGCCGGAGTTGTGGGGGCGCATCGCGAGTTCGTTGACGAGGATGCGGCCGTCCGCGGTCTGGAAGAGCTCGACGGCGAGGTGACCGACGACACCGAGCTCCTGGGCGATCCGCAGGGCCAGCTGCTGGGCCTGCCCGGCCAGCTCGTCGTCCAGGTCAGGGGCGGGCGCGATCACGGTGTCGCAGACGCCGTCGACCTGGCGGGACTCCACGACCGGGTAGGCGACGGCCTGGCCGTGCGGGGAGCGGACGATGTTCGCGGCGAGCTCGCGCGTGAAGTCGACCTTCTCCTCGGCGAGGACGGGGACGCCGGCCCGGAAGGGGTCGTGGGCGTCGTCCTCGGAGCGGACGAACCAGACGCCCTTGCCGTCGTACCCGCCGCGCACCGTCTTGAGGATGATCGGGAAGCCGCCGACCTCGGCCGCGAAGGCCGCCGCGTCGGCCGGGTCCGCCACGATCCGGTGCCGGGGGCTCGGCGCCCCGATCGCGTCGAGCCGGGCGCGCATCACCCCCTTGTCCTGGGCGTGCACCAGCGCGTCCGGGCCGGGCCGGACGGGGATGCCGTCGGCCTCCAGGGCGCGGAGGTGCTCGGTGGGCACGTGCTCGTGATCGAAGGTGATCACGTCACAGCCGCGTGCGAAGTCGCGCAAGGTGTCGAGGTCGCGGTAGTCACCGACGACCACGTCGCCGACCACCTGCGCCGCCGAGTCCTGCGGGGTGTCACTGAGGAGCTTGAACCTGATACCGAGGGGGATACCCGCCTCGTGGGTCATACGGGCGAGCTGCCCGCCTCCGACCATGCCTACTACGGGGAACGTCACCCTCTTAGGGTATCCGCACAACCAGGATGACCCGTTCGGCTGTGTGTTGCCACAGGTGGGGCGGGGAAGGATCAGAGTTTCGACGGCGGGCAGACGTTCACCGGACGGGCTGGTTAGCATGGATTGGTTGACGTCATCCGGACGTCATATGAACGGATGGAACGAGCGACCACCATGAGTGACCGAAGCGCACTGCGGGTGCGGCTCGACCGGCTGTCCCGCGAGTTCGCGAAGTTCGGCGCGGTGGGTGGGCTCGGGGTCCTGGTCGACCTCGGCGTCTTCAACCTCGTCCGGCACTTCACGGACCTCCAGGTCGTCCGGGCGAGCGTCATCGCCACGGTCGTCGCCATCGGCTTCAACTACCTGGGCTTCCGGTACTTCACGTACCGCGACCGGGACAAGAGCCGCCGGACCCGCGAGGTGACGCTGTTCTTCGTGTTCAGCGCGATCGGTCTGGTGATCCAGAACGGCGTGCTCTTCGCGGCGACGTACGGCTTCGGCTGGGACAGTCCGCTGCAGAGCAACATCTTCAAGTTCCTGGGCATCGGTCTGGGCACCGTCTTCCGCTTCTGGTCCTACCGCACGTGGGTCTTCCGCGCGCTGCCGGACCCGGAGGAGAAGGAGGCGGTGCAGGCGGCCGAGGCCCTGCTGGAGCGCGCCCCGCGCCAGGCCACCCGCCGTCAGCCCGACCGGGTCTGACCCTCTCCGTCGCTCGGAAGGGCCGGTCCGCGGAAGCGGACCGGCCCTTTCGCGTACCGGCCGGGGGCCGCTTTCCCGTACGGCGCGACCACCCGTGTCCCGTACGGGGCGGCTCCGCGCGTCAGCGGACCGGGCGCTCGCCCGGGCCCGTTCCCGAGCCGCTGCGGACCTCGCGGCTCAGGAACAGGGCGAAGACCGGCGGCTGCTGCTGGAGCAGTTCCAGGCGCCCGCCGTCCGCCTCCGCGAGGTCACGGGCCACGGCCAGGCCGATGCCGGTCGAGCTGCGCCCGCTGACCGCCCGCTCGAAGATCCGCGCGCCGAGGTCGGCCGGGACGCCGGGGCCCTCGTCGGTGACCTCGATCACCGACTGGTTGCCGGTGACCCGGGTGCGCAGGGCCACCGTGCCGCCGCCGTGCATGAGCGAGTTCTCGATGAGCGCCGCGAGTACCTGGGCGACCGCGCCGGGGGTGCCGACGGCCCGCATGCCCTGCTTGCCGGAGTGGACGATGGCCCGGCCCGCGCTGCGGTAGGCCGGCCGCCACTCCTCGATCTGCTGCTTGATCACCTCGTCCAGGTCGAAGGCGACGGCGGAGCCGGTACGCGGGTCCCGCGCGTTGGTGAGCAGCCGCTGCACCACGTCGGTGAGCCGCTCGACCTGGGTGAGCGCGATGTGCGCCTCTTCCTTGACCGTCTCCAGGTCGTCGGCGAGCGCGACCTCCTCCAGGCGCATGGAGAGCGCGGTCAGGGGCGTACGGAGCTGATGGGAGGCGTCGGCGGCGAGCCGGCGCTCGGCGGTCAGCATCCGGGCGATCCGCTCGGCGGAGGCGTCCAGGACGTCCGCGACCCGGTCCAGCTCGGGCACCCCGTACCGCCGGTGCCGGGGCCGGGGATCGCCCGAGCCGAGGCGCTCGGCGGTCTCGGCGAGGTCGGTGAGCGGCGAGGCCAGCTTGTTCGCCTGGCGTACGGCGAGGAGGACGGCGGCGACGACGGCGAGCAGGGCCACCGCGCCGATGATGAGCAGGGTGCGGCCGACCTCGGCGGTGACGGTGGACCGGGACTCCTCTACGATCACGGTCTCGCCGCGCTCGCCCTCGGCGAGACCCCGGATGACGTCCCCGGAAGGGGCTTCGCCGATCTCGATCGGGGAGCGGCCGGGGATGAGGATCCGCGCGTACCGCTTGGCGCCGCTCTGTTCGGCGAGGATGTCCGGGTTGACCGGTTCGCCGCCGATCAGCCGGCTGTCGACGATGGAGACGATCCGCAGGGCCTCGGAGTCGACGCTCTCCTGGGCGCTGCTGGTGATGGTGCGGGTCTCCACGATGACCAGGGAGACCCCGAAGACGGAGATGACGACGAGCACCACGGCGAGCGTGGAGTTGATGAGGCGGCGGCGCACGGAGGTGGCTCAGCTCTTTTCGAAGCGGAAGCCGACGCCGCGCACGGTGGCGATGTAGCGCGGGTTGGCCGCGTCGTCACCGAGCTTCTTGCGCAGCCAGGAGATGTGCATGTCGAGGGTCTTGGTGGAGGACCACCAGGTGGTGTCCCAGACCTCGCGCATCAGCTGGTCGCGGGTGACGACCCGGCCCGCGTCCCGGACGAGGACCCGCAGCAGGTCGAACTCCTTGGCGGTGAGCTGCAGCTCCTCGTCGCCCATCCAGGCCCGGTGGGACTCGACGTCGATCCGGACGCCGTGGGTGGAGGGGGCGGCGGCGGGCTCGGTGGAACCGCGCCGCAGCAGGGCCCGGACGCGGGCGAGGAGTTCGGCCAGCCGGAAGGGCTTGGTGACGTAGTCGTCGGCGCCGGCGTCCAGGCCGACCACGGTGTCGACCTCGTCGGCGCGGGCGGTCAGGACCAGGATGGGGACGGTGTGCCCCTCGGCGCGCAGCCGCCGGGCGACCTCCAGACCGTCCATGCCGGGCAGCCCCAGGTCGAGCACGACCAGGTCCACTCCGCCCTGGAGTCCCGTGTCGAGGGCGGTGGGTCCGTCCTCGCGGACCTCGACCTCGTACCCCTCTCTCCGCAGGGCGCGGGCCAGCGGTTCCGAGATGGATGCGTCGTCCTCGGCGAGCAGTACACGGGTCATGGGGTGATGGTAGTCCGCGAGGGTCCCCGGCCGGGGCGGGATGCGGAGGCCGCCCGTGGGCGACGGTGCCGGGATGCGGGGCCCGCCCATGGGTCCTCCGGATCATGGCGCGTAACCTACTCATGACCTTCGAATGAAGGTGGGCGGTTCCTTTGTCACCTGTGATCCATCTCTCAAGTCCTTCCATATCCGGCACTGTCGTGTCGTATGGTGTCGAGTAGTTCTGTTGCGGTAATCGGGGACCTTTGGCCGTGTTCGACACGCCAAGGGTCTCTTTTCTGCACAGGGCCGCCCCGGCGACCCTGAGGACAGCGAATGACCTGTGGGCCGGGTCCGAGGCGCGACATCGCGCCAGGGCGTGGATCCCGGAGGGGCGCGACCGCACCCCGCCGGTGCCGGCCTCCCCCACCGGGCGCACCCGCTCACGAAGCGAACGCGTCCCGACAGAGCAAGGATCGACATGGCGTCCAGCCTGACGAAGGATTCCGCCGGGGCCCCCGGTCCCGAGAAGACCTTCTTCGGCCACCCCCGCGGCCTGGCCACTCTCTTCATGACCGAGATGTGGGAGCGCTTCTCCTGGTACGGAATGCGCGGCATTCTCGTTCTCTACCTGGTCGCGGGCGTTCTCGACGGCCCCCTGGAGGGCCGGGAGGCACTGGCCGCCTCCATCTACGGCGTCTACAACGCGGTCGTCTACATGGCAGCCATGCCCGGCGGCTGGGTCGCCGACCGGCTGTGGGGCGCGCGCAAGGCCGTCCTCGTCGGCGGCATCGTCATCGCTCTGGGCCACTACACCCTCGCGATTCCCTCGGACACGGCGTTCTTCGTGGGCCTCGCGCTCATCGCGGCCGGTACGGGTCTCCTCAAGCCGAACATCTCGGCCATGGTCGGCGGCCTGTACGAGGGCCAGGAGAGCGCGCGCCGTGACGCCGGCTTCACGCTCTTCTACATGTCGATCAACATCGGTGGCATGGCCGCGCCGCTGGTCGTCGGCTACCTCGGCGAGAACGTCAACTGGCACCTCGGCTTCGCCGTCGCCGGCATCGGCATGACGCTCGCCGTCGTCCAGTACGTCCTCGGTTCCCGTCACCTCGGCGAGGTGGGCAAGCACCCGGGCACCCCGGCCTCCCCCGAGGAGAAGCGCAGCGCGCTGCGCAAGGTCCTGCTGTGGGGCGGCGTGGCCGTGGCCGCGCTCGTCGCGGACATCGTGCTCGGCACCTACGACATCGAGCACATCGTGAACGTGCTCGCCATCCTGGGCATCGTCGTGCCGGTGGTCTACTTCATCGCCATGTACCGCAACCCGGCGCTCACCGCCGAGGACCGGCCGAAGATCAAGGCGTTCGTCTGGTTCTTCGCCACGGCCGTCCTCTTCTGGATGATCTACGACCAGTCGGGCTCGCTGCTGACGCTGTTCGCGGACAACAAGACGGACCGCATGATCGGCGGCTGGGAGTTCCCCGCCTCCTGGTACCAGTCGGTGAACCCGGCGATGGTCATCGTCCTGGCCCCGCTCTTCGCGGCGCTGTGGGTGAAGCTCGCCACGCGCAACCGTGAGCCGAGCGCCCCGATGAAGTTCGCCCTGGCGATGCTCCTCATCGGCGGATCGTTCGCCATCATGGGTCTCGCGGGTGCCGCCGCGGCCAACAGCGAGACCGGCAAGGTCACCGTGTTCTGGCTGCTGAGCGTCTACCTCGTCCAGACGATGGGTGAGATGTGCCTCTCGCCGGTGGGTCTGTCGCTGTCGACGAAGCTGGCGCCGAAGCAGTTCGTGGGCCAGATCATGGGTCTCTGGTTCCTCGCCACCGCGACCGGCAACGCCCTCAACGGCTGGACCACCAAGCTGAACAAGCCGCTCGGTGACGCGCTGTACTACTCGCTGTGGGCGGTCGTGGCGGTCGCCGCGGGCCTGGCCTTCATGACGGCGGGCAAGAAGATCCGTGCGCTCATGGGTGACGTGCGCTGACGCCCTGACGGGCGGATCCGCGTGACAAAGGGGCCTGGCCCGGCACTCCCTTCGGAGTGCCGGGCCAGGCCCCTTCTCGCGTGTCAGCGCGTCTGGGCGCTGAAGCCCCGCAGGAAGTTCTTGGTGCCGCACCGGACGTGCGACTTCTGGCCCGGCCCGACCCAGGGACCGTAGAGGGTCCAGGTCATCACGTGCTCCCGCGCCCCCTGCACCTGGTCGCACTTGATCACCACCCGGTGCTGCTTGACCGCCTTGCCGCCGCCCGACTTGCAGGTGGAGTAGGCCGTAGGGCGGCCCAGCTTGTCCATGCTCGCGTACGCCTTGCAGGTGTACTTCCCCGCTGCCTGGGCCGGTGCCGCGGCGAGCAGGCCGGTGCCCGCGGCCCCCAGCATCACCGCGAGAGTTCCGGAGGCGAGCTTCTTCCCCCAACGCATGGGTGTTCCTTTCCTCGTGCCAAGACCTGGGAGAGGGCTCGGCACGTCTTTCACCTGCCGGTCGCGCAGGCAGTGCGAGTGCGATGTTCGCCCGGGCGAACGAGAAGAGACAATCACCGCGCTCCCTTGGCGACAAGGGAAAACCGCGGGTTTGAGTACTTTCTGAGTACGAGCGCCTACAGGGCCCCGAGTACCGCGGCGCGCCCGGCTCCGGCCGGTGGCCTGCGGGCATGGCGAGGCCCCCGGGCGCGGGAGGGCGCACGGGGGCTCAGGGGAGGGGGCCCGGGGCGCCTTGGGGGCCCACGGAGGGAACGGGCCCGTGGTCCCCCGGCGGGACGCCGGGGCGAGGAAGGGGGGCTTCCCTAGGAAGGCGCGGCCAGTTCGGCCCACACGGTCTTGCCGGGGGCGCCGGGGATGCGTTCGACGCCCCAGTCGAGACAGAGGCGCTGCACGATGAACATGCCGTGGCCGCCGGGGCGTCCGGCGCGGTGCGGCGTGCGGGGCGTCGGCTGGCCCGCGCCCCGGTCGGAGACCTCCAGGCGCAGCGCCTTCGGCAGCCGTACGACGCGGAGGCTCTCGGGGCCCTCCGCGTGCAGGCAGGCGTTGGTCACGAGCTCGGAGACGACGAGCAGGACGTCCTCCGCGGCGGCCCTGCGGTCCGCGGTGGCGGCCGGCAACCAGCCCCATTCCTGGAGCGCGGTTCTCGTGAAGTCGCGGGCGAGCGGCACCGTGCCGCTCGTCTCGCCGAGGGCGAGGGTACGGACGTCGGTGGCTTGGTCCATCAGCGCTTCACCTCACCGAGTGACGAGACAGAGGGGCAGGACGTGCGGGTGGTGCGAGGGGGGTGGGGCTGCGGCGCCCTCAGCCGGGCAGGGCCGTGTCGAGGGAGTCGTGCAGGGTGAACACGGCGTCGGCGCCGGTGATCCGGAAGACCCGGGCCACCGCGGGGCGCATCGCCACCAGGTGGACGCCGCCACCGGCGGCCTCCGCCCGCATCCGGGCGCCCAGCAGGACGTTCAGGCCGGTCGAGTCGCAGAACTCGAGTTCCGAGCAGTCGACCACGAGCCGCGTGCGGCCCGCGTCGAGCGCCCCGTCGAGCGGGGCACGCAACAGTTCGGCCGTGTGGTGATCGAGCTCACCCCGGGGTGCGAGGAGTTCGCTGCCACCCACGGTCCGGACCTCGACCCGCAGCCGACCGGGCTGCGCGCTGTCGATGTTCTGGCGGTCCATGGCCGTGCCTCTTCTCGCTCTCGCGTATGCCGACTGATGTGCCACGAACCCTACAAGCGGGATGGCCTTTCCTGCACATGAGGTCCCCCATAAACCAGGACAAGCATGACTATTGGCACTTGCAACCGTCCGGGTGAAGCCGGTAGGGCTAGAGGAGAACACCCGACACGGCCGGCTTTGGAGGCGCCGCAAACCGCAGCAAGAAGACCACGGAGGAGTTCCATGTCACCCCGGCTCGACGCCCCGCGTACCCCCGACGCGCCGTCGGCAATCCCGTTCCCCGCCCCTTCGACCCCGGACCCCGAGTCCCCCGCCGGACTGTTCCCGGACGGTCCGACCCCGTACGACACGACGCCCGACCCCTGGTCCCTCGACCCCCGGAGCCTCGACCGCCGTCCGCTCGACCGGATGGCCCCGGCCGACGCGCGCGCCCTGTCCAAGGACCTCTTCGCCCGGCTCGCCGAGCTGGAGGAGGGCACCCACGAGTACGCGTACGTCCGCAACACCCTCGTCGAGCTGAACCTGGCCCTGGTGAAGTTCGCCGCCGGCCGGTTCGCCAGCCGCAGCGAGCCGATGGAGGACATCGTCCAGGTCGGCACCATCGGCCTCATCAAGGCGATCGACCGCTTCGAACTGTCCCGTGGCGTCGAGTTCCCGACCTTCGCGATGCCGACGATCATCGGCGAGATCAAGCGCTTCTTCCGCGACACGTCCTGGTCGGTGCACGTCCCGCGCCGCCTGCAGGAGCTGCGCATCACGCTCGCGCGCACCGGCGACGAACTCGCCCAGCGCCTCGACCGCTCCCCGACCGTCGCCGAGCTCGCCCGGGAACTCGGCATCTCCGAGGACGAGGTCGTCGAGGGCATGGCCGCGAGCAACGCGTACACCGCCAGCTCCATCGACGCGCAGGCCGACGAGGAGGACGGCGAGAACTCCCTCGCCGACCGGCTCGGCTACGAGGACCACGGCATCAGCGGCATCGAGTACATCGCCTCCCTCAAGCCGATGATCGCCTCCCTGCCCTCCCGTGAGCGGCAGATCCTCTCACTGCGTTTCGTCTCCGGGATGACCCAGTCGGAGATCGGCCAGGAGCTCGGCATCTCGCAGATGCACGTCTCCCGGCTGCTCACCCGCACCCTCGCCCGGCTGCGCCGGGGACTGACTCTGGAGGAATGAGCCCCGCCGCCTCTCCCCAGCCGTCAGGATGACTGCGGAAAGGGCCCGTTCACGGTCGACCGACCCGGGACGGGCCCTTCCGCGCGACCGGCGGGCCGTGTTGACGCGTCCGTCCGGGAGGGGCCACATTGAGCCCGGGGTTCAGGGGGGAATCACATGGTTTCTGCGTACGCGGAACTCGAGGAGGACATGCGCAGGCGGCTCGGGGGCCGGGAGTGCCTCTACGTCCCCTCCTGCCGCCTCGGCCTCTATCTGGCGCTGCGCCACTTCTGCCCGCAAGGCGGCCGGGTGCTGATGTCGCCGGTCAACGACGACGTCATCCTCTTCGTTGTCCTCGCCGCCGGACTGCGCCCGGTGCAGGCACCGCTCGACCCCCGGGACGGCTCGATCGACCCGGCGGCCGTCCCCGGGTCCGTCTGGCGGGGCCTGTCCGCCGTCCTCACCACCAACCTGTACGGGAACCCCGACCCGGCCCCCGACCTGCGGGCCCGCTGCGACCTGCTCGGCATCCCGCTGATCGAGGACGCCGCCCACGCGATCGGCTCCACCACCGGCGGCCGCCCGGTCGGCACGTACGGCGAGGCCGCCGTCTTCAGCCTGTCCAAGCACACCGGCGCCAAGACCGGCGGCTTCCTCGCCCTCGCGGACCCCTCGCTCCGCGCGGAGCTGACCCGCGCCCGCGACGCCCTGCTGCACCCGGCCCGTACGGCGTCCGAACTCGCCTACGTCCTGCGGCCCGGCGCGGAGGCGGCCGTACGGCACCTGAGGCTGACCGGCGCCGCCCGCGCCGCCCTGCGGGCCCTCGGCCTGGAGGAGCGCGAGGAGATCCGGATGCCGCTGCGCGCCGACGCCCTCGCGCGGGCCCTGCCGGCCGCGCCCGCGCTGGCCCCGTTCCACTCCTGGATCCGGGTCGACATGCACGACTACCGCCTGCGTCCCGGACCGGCCAGGCTCCGCCGCACCCGGGCCAGGCTCGCCCGGCTCGACACGGTCCTCGCCGCCCACCGGGAGGGCACCGCGCGCCTCCTGGACAGCGAGTACGGGCCCGGCGGCGGACCGGCCCAGCCGCTGTTCCGGGTGCCGCTGCTCGTCGAGGACCGGGACGCGGCCGTCGCCGCGCTCGCCCGGCACCGGATCACCGTCGGCTACCTCTACGACCCGCCGCTCGACACCTACGCGGGCGGGGCGTTCACCGACCCCTCCCCCGCCCCGGCCGCCGCCGCACACTTCGCCCGGCACGCCCTGCCCGTGGACCCGCGCCGCGCCGCCCGGGCGCTCACGGCCCTGCGCTCCGCCGGAATCACGCCCGCCCTCCCCGCCACGGCCCCCGGCGGCGCGCGGTGACCGGGACGATACGCACGCCGGACACCGGCCGCCCCCCGGGAAAGCCCACGAGCGCCGCGCCGGAGCCCCCGGCGGACACGGACGGGCCCGGCGACGGCTCCCTGTTCCGCAACGCGTACGCCCTCATGCTGTCCACCGGCGTCTCCGCCGCCCTCGGCCTCGGCTTCTGGCTGGTGGCCGCCCGCCACTACACCGAGGAGGCCGTCGGGCAGGGCTCCGCCGCCATCGCCGCGCAGCGCATGCTCGCCTCGCTCACGGCGACGACGCTGACCGGCGCGGTCGTCCGCTACGTACCCCGGGCCGGGCGCGCCACCGGGCCGCTGGTGGCCCGCCTGTACCTGGTCAGCACGCTGGTCGTCGGCGTCGCCTCCGGTGTCTTCCTGCTCACCCTGGACTGGTGGGGACCCTCGTACGCCCCCCTCGGCACGCTCTCCGCCGGTGTCTTCTTCACCGCCGCCAGCGTCGGCTGGGCGCTGCTCACCCTCCAGGACGCCGTCCTCACCGGCCTGAGACGGGCCGTTTGGGTCCCCGTCGGCAACGCCGTCTTCTCGCTCGGCAAGCTGATCCTGCTCGTCGTCCTCGCCGCCGGGCTGCCGGTCCTCGGCGTCTTCGTCTCCTGGTCGGCGGCGATCGCGCTCTCCGTGGTACCGCTCGGCTGGCTCGTCTTCCGGCGGCTCATCCCCCGTCAGGCCCGCGCCGACCGGGACCGCGAGCCGCCCACGATGCGCGAGATCGGCCGGTTCCTCGCCGGGGACTCCGTGGGCTCGGTCTTCAGCCTGCTCATGATCAGCCTGCTGCCGATGATGGTCGCCGTCCGCTTCGACTCCGCCCACAACGCCTTCTTCTACACGGCCTACACCGTCGGCGGCACGATGGAGTTCATGGCCATCAACATGGCCTCCTCCCTCACCGCCCACGCCTCGCACAGCCCCGAGTCCCTCGCCGAAGGGGTGCGGGGCGCGCTGCGCCGCATGGCGCTGCTGCTCGTCCCGGTCGTCCTCGTCCTCGTCGTCCTCGCCCCGCTGATCCTCGCCCCCTTCGGCACGGAGTACGCCGAGAAGGGCACGACCGTGCTGCGGCTGCTCTCGGCCGCCGCGCTGCCCCGGGTCGCCGTCGAGCTGTACATCGGCGTCCTGCGCGTCCAGGGCCGCACCGGCATGCTCGCCGCCCTGCAGGGCGGCATGTGCGTCCTGGTGCTCGGCAGCGCGGCCGTCCTCCTCGGGCCCTTCGGCATCGCCGGGGCCGGGTACGCGGCCCTCGGCGGGATGACCGTGACGGCCGTCGCGTGCGTACCGGGCCTGCGGGCCACGCTCCAGGGCCGGACGGCGCCCGAGGGACCGAAGGCCGCGGCGCGGGTGAGGGAGCGCGCGGAGGACGGCTACGGCACCAACTGGGCGCGCGAGAGCGCCTATCTGCGCGGGGCGCACGACTCGGTGACACCGGCGTTCGGCATCCCCGTCCTCGTCCCCCGGGACCGGTACGAGGAACCGGCCGCCCCACCCCAACGGCTCGCGCCCCGGCGCACGCCGGTGCCCGCACCGCTGCTGTGGCCGCTCCTCGGCGGCGCCGCGGCCCTCTTCTGGCTCCCGCTGGTCCCCGCCGGCGACCTCGCCCCCGGCCGGCTCTCCGGCCCCGCCCTCCTCGCCGCCCTGCCGCCGGCGACCCTCGCCGCCGGACTGCTGCTCGTCGCCCTCCAGGGCGTCGCCGTCGGCCTGCGGACCTTCCGGCCCGGCTTCACCGCGGCGGTGCTGCTCACCACCTTCCTCGCCCTGCACACCGCGCCACCCCTGCTCGGCCTGTCCCCCGCGGACGCCCGCGGCCCCGGCGCCGCCCTCCTCGGCGAGGGCCCGGCCGCCGCCACGGCCCCGATCGTGGCCCAGGCCCTCTGCCTCCTCCTCGCCGCCGCCCTGCTCCACGCCCTCGGCGCGGGCCCGCGCGTCACGGCCGGGGCCGTCTGGGTCCTGGTCTGGGCCGGCTGGGCGGGACAGCAGGCGTTCGCGGCGGCGCCGCTGACGGTGCTGCTGGGGCTGGGCGGAGGGGCGATGGCGGGGTACGCGCTGCGGGGCCTCACCGGCGGCCCGCGTCGCCGCTGAGCCTCCCGTGCCCGTCAGCGCCGTGGCAGGGGCTGCTTGAAGTACGGGTCCTGGCCGGCGATCCGGTAGCCCTCCAGGGCCGGCCCCCGGTCGACGGTCAGGTCGCAGCCGGGACCGGGCACGGCGCGGTTCCAGTGCACGTACGCCTTCACCTTCGGCAGCGTCGGGGCGACCCCGGGGATGGCGGCGTACCAGTCGCGCTGCCGCTCGGGCCGTTCCGGGTCGGGGGCGGTGGAGAACTCGGAGAGCATGACGGGCTTGTCGGCGGAGATGTGCTCGCGCAGCCAGTCGTAGCTAGGGCGCTGGCTGCTGCCGAAGTCCAGCCAGTTCGGTGACTTGTGGCAGAGGTAGTAGTTGTACTGGTCCATGCCGATCCAGTCGACGTAGTCGTCGCCCGGGTAGAGCCGCTTCATCAGGTCGGTGTTGCCGAGGTAGCCGGAAACGGTCCAGACCCACACCACGTTGGTCACGCCCAGCTTCTCGAAGCGGTCGCGGACGTGACGGTAGGCGGCGACGTACTCCTGGGGGGTCCCCGCGCCCTGTTCGATGCGGAAGTCGGCCTCCTGGTCGAAGGAGAAGAAGACCCGCTTGCCGTACGCCTTGACGCGCCGGGCCTGGGGGTCGATGACGGAGCTGTCGTACGCTCCCGCGGCGATGTTCTTCCAGCCGAGCTGGCGCTCCGTCCAGTTGGCGTGGTGCTTCTCGGTCCAGACGGTGGATTCCCAGGCGAGCATGAGAAGCCGTTCGCGGCCGAGTTCGACCTCGTCGGGGGTGAGCAGCTCACCGTCGGCCTTGCTCCCCGACATGTCGTGGTACGTGTAGACCAGGTCGAGCTTGCGGCCGATCTTCCTCTCGAAGGCGTACACCGGCCGGGTGAGCGAACTGTCCTCGTCGTAGGGGATGTACGCGCCCCACCAGGCTCCGCACGACAGGACCAGCTTCTCGTTCGGCGCGCAGTCGTCGTCGCCCTCGGCGAGGGCCGTCCAAACGCCTATCCCGGCGGTCAGCGCGCCGACGGCGGCGAGCGCCACGGCCAGCCGGGCCGCGGCCCCTCCCTTGCCGTGCCGCCGCTTCACCGGGCCTCACCGGAGCTTCGTTTGCGGAATCCGCCGGAGGGCCGGACCCCCTCGCGCTCGACGGCGCCGCGTGTGGCGGCCGGGAGCGGCACTCCCGGCAGGACGGCGGCCACGCTGACGAAGAGGGCGAGGACCGCCAGGAAGACGACGAGCGAGAACGACTCGGCGAGGAACAGGGCGGTCGCGGCGAGCGTGGCCACGGACAGGCTGAGGGGCGCGGCGAAGGCCAGGGCTTCCAGGCGGGCGCCGGGCCGCAGTCCGCCCGGCTGCGGGAACAGCAGGGCGAGGCCGGGGCCGAGGGTGACGAAGGCGAGGACGGGAATCCAGCGCAGCGGGGAGCCGCCGGGGAAGGCGGTCGCGGCGAGGGCGATCCATCCGGACGCCGCGAGGGCGGCTCTGCGCCGGACACGTGGGATCAAACGTGGGTGGGCCATGGCGTACCTGCTCCTCGTGCGTGGGGTCTGGGGTGGGGCGTGTCCGGACGTGTCCGGCCACCGGTGGCTCGGCGTTCCGCGGTCGACCCACCGGTCGATCGGCCGGAGGGTCAGCCGCCGGTCGTGGGCCGGTAGCGCAGGACGAGTCCGTGCGGGCTCTCTTCCACGACCGCGAACAGCGGGGATCTCTTCAGCGCCCGCCGGAGGGTGTCGAAGCCTCCCTCCGGGAGGTAGCCCTCACCGATGACCGCCTCGCTCTGGGTGGGGGTGAGGATCACGTAGGCCGGTTTCCCGGCGGGGATGCCGCCGGCGAGGTAGCCGGCCGGGTCCTTCAGCATGCGCAGGTTCTCGTCGACCTCCTGCTCGGTGAAGAACCAGCGCTCGTAACGGTCGTAGCGGTAGTACGAGTCGGCGAAGGCGCCGGTGGCGGCGAGCACGAGCGCGCCTTCGGGAGCCCGGTCGATGGCGCGGCGGGTGAGCGCGGTCTCGCCGGGGGGCGCGTAGTGCATGCCCTCCTTGCCGTAGTACGACGGCAGGAAACCGGCGAGCATCGCCACGAGCGTCACGGGCAGGGTGACCACGGCCGTACGGCGGGCGACCTTGGCCGCCCGGCTCGCGGCCCCGGCGGCGGGGACGAGGGCGGCGGCCGCGAAGAAGGCCGCGCCGGGCAGGCCGAACAGGTAGACGCGGAAGATCATCTCTCCGCCGTAGTCGTTGAGGGCGAACATCGGCAGCGGAGCAGCGGCGGCCAGGACCAGCGGCAGTGCGCTGCGGGCCAGCTTGCGGCGGAGCAGTACGGCGGCTGCGGCGAGTCCGCCGAGGGCGAGGACCATGAGGACGTTGGCGCTGCCGACCAGTTCGGGGCCGGGGCCGGTGGGGTCGCCGGCGAAGCCGGGACGGGAGTTGCCGAGGAGGTCGCCGGCCTTCTCGCGCAGGGTGCCGAGGGTGTCGAGGAACAGGGCACGGCCCATGGTCAGGTTCCAGACCAGCATGATCAGGCCGGTGGTGGCGAGGAGCCCGAGGTTCCGGTAGCGGCGGGTGAGACAGAGGACGAAGAGGGTCGCACACAGCATCACGGGAGTGAGCTGGTGCGAGGCGTTGATGGTGGCGACGACCGGGACGAGGAAGAGGACGGCGACCGCGCGCTGGCGGGTGGTGGTGGGCGGTGGCACGGCCGCCGCGGCCGGGTCGAGTGCGGAGCGGTCACGGAGCGCGCCGGCCGATCCGGGCAGCACGAAGTGCCGGACGACGACGGCGAGGACGGTGAGGTGGAGCAGGTACGAGAAGCCCTGCGGGGAGAGGTAGTCCTGGCCGACCCAGTTCGCCAGCTGGAAGATCCACACGCCGGTCCACACGAGCCGCCAGTCGTCGCTGAACGTGCGGTAGACGAGGATGAGGACGGGCGCGGTGAGCAGTCCGAGCGCGACCGGGGCCCAGTTGATGAACGAGGCGGCGCCGTCGACACCGAAGGCGCGGACCAGGGCCGCGTCGAGGGAGAAGAAACCGGGCCACTGGTCGTACGCGGACATGCCGCCGGACAGCTCGCGCCCGGGGTGGACGGTGCCTTCCGCGAGGAGCCTGCTGATGATGGCGTCGTGCTTGGACGCCCAGGCGTAGCGGACGGTGTCGTACAGGATCGCCGGCGGTGCCTTGAGGGCGACGAGCATCGCCGCGCAGTAGGTCGCCGGCCAGAGCGGGGCGGTCCCCGCACGCCGCAGAGTCAGCACGAACCCGAAGGTCAGCACGGCGAGGGCGACATAGAAACCGAGGGGGAAGCGGTCCAGGAGGCCGAATTCCTCGATGCTCCGGAAGTCGATGCGGGGCAGGGCCCAGAGCCAGAGCGCGGCGGCGAGGAGGAGCAGGGCCAGGTTGAGGGCGGCCGGTGAGCGGAGCGTGGCGGCGGGGCCGGGTCGGCGGGTGACCGCTCCTCCTGCGGACTCCCGTGCCGGGACGCCCCGGTCCCCGGCTTCTCGCCCCCCTGCGTCCTGCGAGGCGGCGGGGGACGGCACGCCGCCGCTCCCGGTCACCGGTGTTGACGGCACATGGTGCTGCACGACGGTTCTCCCCCCACCATCCGCTGGGATGAACAAAGGAACGTACTTCGGTCATGTCCGTGCACTCAACCACCGTCCCCGGGGACCCGGTTGGCGCTTGCCGTGCTCCGCCCGCTCAGCCCGCGAACTCCGGCCCCCTGAGCCGGGCGCGGGCCCTGCGGTACATCCGCCAGCCGATCGTGGGCAGGGAGTCCGGGTACGGGGCGGTTCGCGCGCCCCGGCCCTCCATCCACTGCTCCACGTCGGTGACGGTGTGGGTGCGGCGCACGATGAGGCGGGCGAGGCGGAAGACCTCGTCGCGCCGGGAGCTGAGGGCGTGCCGGACGGCGGCGGCCGAGGCGTAGCCGGCGGCCGCGGCGGCCCGGCGGACGGCCGGGCTGTTGTAGCCGTGCGGGTAGGCGAGGTGCCGCACCTCGTGGCCGAGGGCGTCCTCCAGGACCGCCTTGGGCTCGCGCAGTTCGCGGCGCAGGGCGTGCGGCGCGAGGGTGTCGAGCTGCGGGTGGGTGACGGTGTGGGCGCCGACCTCCATGCCGTACTCCTCCAGGCGCGGGGCCTGCGCGAGGGTCATCATCGGCGCGGGCGGCAGGAGGCAGGGGCGGCCGGGGGTGATCGCCCCGGTCGTGAGGTAGGCGGTGGCGGGCAGCGCGCGGGAGGCGAGGGCCTCGGCGGTGGGTCCGGCCAGGTCGGCGAAGCCGTCGTCGAAGGTGAGGACGACGGGGCGGGGCGGCAGCGGGGCGCCGGCGGTGAGGTGCGCGACGAGGGTGCCGACGGTGACGGCGGTGCGGCCGCCGGCCACGATCGCGTCGAGCTGTGACGCGAAGTCCCGTGGTGTGACGGTGAATTCGGCGATCCAGTCCGGCGGGTCGTCCATCACGGCGTGGTAGAGGAGGACCGGCACGCGGCTGGGGAGGGGTGCTCCGTTCATCGCGCGCCTCCGCGTGTGCGGGCCGCCAGGTAGCCGATGGGGCCGTACAGCATGCCGCGCCGCTCCCGCCGGGAGAGGCCGCGGGGCCAGGGGTGGTGGGTGCCGTGCTCGCCGGGGACGCCGCCGCCGGGGGTCTGTCCGCGCGAGGCGGTCATCGCGCGGGCGTGGGCGAGGCCGCGCGGGAGCCGGGCGAGGAGCGCGGGCAGCAGGCGGGGGCTGCGGACGAGGGTGGCGGTGAGGTAGGCGGTGAGGCCGGCGCCGTAGCCGTACGCCTGGTTCCGCAGGTCCTGCCAGGTTTCGCGGTGGTGGTGCCAGACGAGGGCCTCGGGGGTGTAGCGGAGGCGGAAGCCGGCGGTGAGGACGGCGACGAAGGCGTACAGGTCGTCGCCGCCCTTCGCCGGTGTGCCGGTGCCGGTGGCCGGGTCGAAGCCGCCGGCCTTCCGCAGGGCCCCGGCGCGGAAGGCCATGTTGGCGCCGGAGCCGAAGCTGCCGGCGGTGAACGGGAAGAGGGGTTCGTCGGCGGGCGGCTCGGCCGGGTCGTACAGGCGGGGCGCGAAGCCCTTGGCGAAGCCGCCGTGCGCTTCGAGGAGGATCTGCGCGGGGGTGGCGAGCCGGGCGGGCAGGATGAGGCCGGTGGCGCAGCCGAGGCCGGGGTCGGCGGTGAACGGTTCGGTGAGCGCGGTGAGCCAGTGCGGGTCCGCGATCACGTCGTCGTCGGTGAAGGCGAGGACGTCCCCGTCGGCGGCCGCGGCCCCGGTGTTGTGGGCGACGGCGAGCCCGGGGGCGTCCTCGCGGACGTACCGGACGCGGCCCGCGTACTCCTTGGTGACCAGGTCGCGGGTGTCGGTGGTGCGGGGCGCGTTGTCGACGACGATCAGTTCGTGGTCCGGGTGGTCCTGGGCGAGGAGCGAGTCGAGCGCGCGGGCGAGGGAGCCGGGCCGTTCGCGGGTGGCGACGATCACCGAGGTGCGGGGTGGGGGCCCTGCGGGCAGCGGCCGCCGGCGGGCGGCGAGCCGTTCGGCGTCGCTCCCGGGCCCGGCCGCCGCGAGCCGCTCCCGGGCGAGGGCGGTGAGCACCTCGGCGGGGTCCTGACCCTCGGGCACGTTGCCGACGACGGTGGCGGCGGGCCGCCCCCGGAGCCGTACGAGCGCGTACACGGCACCGCCGCCCACGAGCGGCGGTCCGCCGGGCGCGGGCCGGAACGACAGGACGCTCCCGCCGGACGCGTCGAGATCGAGCTCGGCGACGGAGAGGGGGCGGGGAGGCGGGGGCGGGGCGGGTCGGCTGCTCAACGGAGTCCCTCAGGGCGGTGCGGCGACGGGGTACGGGGGGAGCCGGAGACACTGCGGGGGGCGGCGGTCAAGCGTTGCCCCGCAGCCTGGCGACCCCGTTGAGGGCGGATCTCGCCCGAGCCGCGAGGGCGGGCCGGTTGCGGACGAAGCTGTGGACCCGCCGTGCGGGCTCGCGTCCCAGCCAGTGCAGGGCGGCCTGCGCGCCCGGGACGAAGACGGCGCCCTCACTCACCGTCAGCTCGCCCGTCTTCAGGGCGTCCTTGTACTCGGCGTCGCCGCGCCCCAGGTCAAGCATGCCGATCCCGGCGGCGGCGGCCGCCTCGGCCATCCGGAGATGGAGGACGAGGCCGGGCGAGTACTTCGCGAAGGCGGGGTCGTACGAGGGGAACCAGCAGGACAGCACGGTCGCGGACCGCAGCCCGAAGTGCGCGGCGATCGGCCGCTCCCCCACGTACAGCACGGACAGGACGCCGGAGCAGCCGGGCGCGCGCTGCTGGTGGAGGCGCCGGACGAGGGTGCTGATCCACTCCTTGGCGAAGCGGTCACCGCGCCCGGTCCTGCGGTACTGGGCGGACTTCCACCCCATGAGGGTGCGCAGGGCCGCCGGGTCGCGCTCGTCGAAGACGAACCGCACCTCGCCGTCGGCCTGGCGGGCGAGCCGGCGTTCCTTGGCGAGGGTGGTTCTGAGGAACTTGGGCGACTGGACGCGCAGCAGCGCCTCGTAGGCCGCGTACCCCTCGCCGACGTCGATCACGGGCGAGGCGAAGGACTCGGACGCGGCGCCCGCGAAGACGGGCTGGCCGTCCTCCAGGTTGTCGAACTCCCACATGGCGATCCCGCAGGCGCGGAGCACCGCGCGCGCGCCCGGCCGCAGTCCGGGACGGAGAACGGCGCCCTGGCTGTCGGAGACACCGAAGCCGATGGCCCGGCCCTGCCCCAACGGCCCCTTCTCGAAGGGGAAGAAGCCGACCGGCTCGTCGTCCTCCCACCACACGGCGACCCGCGAACGGGGCCGCACCTCTGCCACGGCGCGGGTGAACTCCGGTTCCATGAAGGGGTTCGCGGGAGCGCCGGACGCGGCCCGCAACGCGCGCCACGCCTCGATCTCGCGCTCGCCCAGCTCCCCCGGCCGCACGACCCGCACACGAAAAGCACTCACCCTGCGACCCCCCGGTCCACCCCTGAGCACTACCAGGACAGGACGGTACCGGCCCGCACCCCTCCCCGGCAGGCATACTCGCCCTTCGGATCGCGGAGGGGAGCGAGCGCGGCCGGAACGGGGCTGTTCCGCGGGCGTCCGGGGCGGAGCCGTTCTGCCGGCGTCCGGGGCGGAGTGCTTCGTTCCTGATGAACACCACCCATTCCGCTTCGCCGCGATACTCCTGTCGCCGTCTCAAATACCTTGCGCAGTCACACGGACACTCTTAGCGTTCATGATCGCCGGTCGCCGGTCGGCTCGGATGAAGAGATCCGACGTGCGGAGAACCGTGTTGTCCGCGGCGACCGCCATGGCGCCGTCCCGCCGGCTTCCTTCCCGCGCGCCTGAGCGCCCTTCCACGGAGTGATGAGTGAAGAGACCGATATGGGCCTTGGCCGCCGTCACGGCGGCCATGCTGTTCACCGCCGTCCCGGCCCACGCCGCCCCCCAGCCCGACGCCGTTCCGGCCGCCTCGACGGAGCCCGACCCGGTCGACCCGCCTCTGCTCGACGCGACGGCGGACGGCGGCACCGTCCGCGTCAACGTCATCACCCGCCAGCGCGCGGACCTGGACTCCACCTCCGAGGCGGGCGAGACGCTCGTCTCCTACGACTCACTGCCCTTCGTCACCCTCCGCGTGGACGAGGCGGGCCTGCAGCGGCTGAACGCCGATCCGAACGTCGTCAGCGTCTCCGAGGACGTACCGGTCCCTCCCTCCCTGGACGAATCCACCCTCGCGATCGGCGGCGACAGGACCTTCGCCGCCGGGAAGACCGGTGCCGGCACCACGGTCGCCGTCCTCGACACCGGCGTCGCCGTGAACCACCCGTTCCTCTCGGGGCGCGTCACGGGTGAGGCGTGCTTCTCGGTCACCGACGCGAGCTACGGTTCCACCAGCCTCTGCCCCGACGGCACCGGGGAGCAGGTGGGCCCCGGCAGCGCGGACGTCGAGGCGGGCCCCTGCGCCACCATGGGCGCGGCCTGCTCCCACGGAACCCACGTCGCGGGGATCGTCGCCGGAGACGGAACCGGTGTCGGCGGTGCCCCCAAGCGCGGTGTCGCCCCCGACGCGAACGTCCTCGCCATGCAGGTCTTCTCGAAGTTCACCTCCGACGACCGCTGCGGCGCCGGCAAGAGCCCGTGCGTGCTCAGCTTCACCAGCTCCCAGGTCAAGGCGCTGGAGAGGGTACTCGCGCTGAAGCGGTCCGGAACCGACATCGTCGCGGCGAACATGAGCCTGGGCAGCGGCCGCTGGAGCAGCGCGTGCTTCACCGACGCCCGCAGGGCGGTCATCGACAACCTGCTCGCCGCAGGGGTCGCCACGGTCGTCGCGGCCGGCAACAACGGTTACGCCGATGCCGTCAACGCCCCCGGCTGCGTGCCCTCCGCCCTCACGGTGGGTTCCACCACCGATGACGACCAGCTGTCCTCGTTCACCAACCGCGGCGCGCTGCTGGACCTGCTCGCTCCGGGGACCGGCATCGTCTCCTCGGTCCCCGGTGGCGGCTTCGCCTCGAAGGACGGCACCTCGATGGCCGCCCCCCACGTCGCCGGGGCCCTCGCCGTCCTCCGCCAGTCCTTCCCCGAGAAGCCGGTGACGGAGCTGGAGGCGCTCCTGCTGGAGTCGGGCGAAGCCGTCACCTACACGGGTGCGGTCACGCCCCGGATACAGCTCGACACGGCCGCGCTCGGCGGCGGCGGGGGCGGCACGGAGCCGGAAGAGGACCCGAAGCTGCACGAGTTCAGCAACTGGAACGCCGTGGTGATCCCCGACTCCGGCATCGTGCAGTCGACGGTCCAGGTGGAGGACTCGGGCCGGGCCCCCTCCACCCTCCAGGTGTACGTCGACATCCACCACGAATGGACGGGCGACCTGGAGATCGACCTGCTGGCTCCCGACGGGAGCGTCTACCCGCTGCGCCGGGTCCACTGGTCGGACGACGTCAAGGCGATCCACGAGGTCTACACGGTCGACGCGAGCTCGGAGGACGCTCTGGGCACGTGGACGCTTCGCGTCAACGACTTCTCGGCCGGCTCGGGCGGCGAGATCGTCGGCTGGGGACTGCGTTTCCCGTGGTTCCACAACTGGACCGAGACGCCGATCCCCGATCAGGGCACGGTCGAGCTGCCGATCGTCGTCGGCAGCCAGGTCCCCGGCAAGGCGCCCACCGGCGTGCGGGTCTACGCCGACGTGCACCACGCCTGGCGAGGTGACCTGAAGCTGGACCTCGTCGCTCCAGACGGGCGGGTCCACCCGCTGCGGGCGCCCGCGCCCAAGGACTCGGGCGACACGATCCACGAGTGGTACACCGTGGACGCGAGTGCCTCGCCCGCGAAGGGCACGTGGAAGCTGCGCGTCCAGGACACCCAGGCGGAGAGCACGGGCTCGGTCAGCGGCTGGACGATGACGTTCTGAGGCGCGTCCGCTCCGATGTCCCGCTCGGTGCGCCGGTCCGCCCTTCCGTGAGGGGCCGGGCTGGCGTGCCCGGCGGGGTCATCGTGCGAGGTCACCGCTCCACCGCTTGGGGCGGCCCGCGCCCGCCCGGGCAGCGGGCTCCGACACGGCCCCGGTGGAAGTCGGGGCGCCCCGAGGGAGGAATCCTCGGTTCCTGGTCCTCATCCCGCCATTGCCTCGCGTGATCCGGCCAGCGCCCCCAACGGGCCTGTACAGGGGATGAGCCGCTCTATAGACAGTTCGCGATCAACAAAAAATCAAGGGGGGAACCATCTTGCGTAGGAACACGCAGATACGAAGAACCGTCTCCGCCGCTCTGCTGGCCTTCGCCGTGGTGGGTGGGACGGCTCCCACCGCCCAGGCGGACGAGCCGGGCACGCCGGCCTCGGCCGAGGACACGGCGCAGTTCACCGGCATCGCCCAGGCGTACCTGCAGAAGCGGGCCGAGGCGGTCACGGCCCTCAGTGCCGAGCTGCCGCCCAGCGCGCCGGAGGACGTCTCGCCCGGTCTGGCGGAGGTGCTGGAGGCCGACTTCGACGCCCTGGCGGAACAGGGCCGCGTACTCGAAGGCGTCAACGGGGGCTACAGCCGCGCGGAGGTCGATCTCCTGGTCGACCAGGCGACGGTCAGCGGCAGCACCGCGACCGTGGAGGTCACCGAGGACACCAAGCTCCACTACCCGGACCCGCAGCCCGGCGAGCCGGCCTACGAGGAGTACTCGCTCCCGCACACGCTGACCTACGCCAGGTCGCTCGACGGGACCTGGGAGCTCACGAACGACCAGGCGCGGGTCGACTGGACCGGGCCCGCGCCGACGACCCAGCTCACCCAGCCGGTCGACGTGCCGGCCCCCGACTCCGAGGCCGAGGGCGACAAGCCGGTCGCCGCGCGCACGGAGCACGACGGCCTCGACATGCCGACCGAGGAGCCGGACCCGACCAGCGGCTACAACTACGGCAACATGGCGTCGTACGCGGACAGGCACTGGAAGCGGGCGAACTCCGACTACCGCGTCTACCCGAACGACTGCACCAACTTCATCTCGCAGGCGATGCGCGCGGGCGGCTGGGGCATGACGTCGGGCAGTGCGATGAGCCGCAAGGACAACAGCAAGTGGTTCTACGCCAGCTTCACGTGGACCACCAGCTACACCTGGGCGGGCGCCGAGAACTGGTACTGGTTCGCGAACAAGCACTCGAAGCGCACCAGGATGCTCAGCAATGTGTGGCACCTGGCCAAGGCCGATGTCCTGCAGGCGGACTGGAAGCGCGACGGCATCATCGATCACACCATGATCGTCACCGCCCGAAACGCGAACGAGGTCTACCTGACCTACCACACGCCCAGCACGCACAACAAGAAGCTCAGCACGATCCTGGCGCAGTACCCCCGTGCCTGGTGGTACGCCCACCGGACCTGATCCATGGATGAGGGACGCATGACCTTTCGAAAGTCTCACGTGTGGGCCGTCTTCGCCTCTGCGCTCCTGGTGGGGTGCACCCAGGATCCGGCTCCCGCGGGCCGTACGGAGCGGCAGACCGCCGAAGCCTATGTTCAGGCGCTGAACAGCCGTGATGTGGAGGCGCTCGTGAAGCTGGGGCCTCCCGGCTACGAAGAGGTGGAGGCGGACGCCCGCAAGGCCGTGGCCGCCGACGGCGGCAAGGGACTGGAGATCGACAGCGTCAAGGTGTCGCACGAGTTCGGTGACGACGTGGCGAGCGCCCACGTGGCCGCCACGGACCGGGCGGGCAAGCCGTTCGCCACCTATGTGCAGATGTCCCGCCATGACGGCACATGGGTCGTGGTCCTCGGCCACGCTCCCGGGGCCGGGAAGGCCGGCGCGAGCCCGGCGGCCACGGAGCCGCCGGGTTAGCGTCCACGCCCGGTGCGAGTGCCGGACACGCGCGGACCCGCCCCCGACAGGTTTCGGGGGCGGGTCCGCTCGCGTTCCCGGGACCTCGTCGGTCCTGTCAGCGACCGCTTCCGGCGTACTGCCGGACCCCCGCGCGCCAGACCTCCGTCACCAGGGGCACGCCCGGGCGGTACGCCAGGTGGACGTGGGACGGGGCGTCCAGGAGGGCCAGGTCCGCGCGGGCGCCGGGCGTCAGGCGGCCCACGTCCGTGCGGCGGAGGGCCGCCGCGCCGCCGGCCGTGGCGGACCAGACCGCTTCGTCGGGAGTCATGCCCATGTCCCGTACGGCGAGCGCGATGCAGAACGGGACGGAGGACGTGAAGGACGAGCCCGGGTTGCAGTCCGTGGAGAGCGCCACCGTCACGCCCGCGTCCAGAAGCCGGCGGGCGTTCGGCCACTCGGCGCGGGTGGAGAACTCCGCGCCCGGGAGGAGGGTCGCCACCGTCGACGAGTGCGCCAGGGCGTCCACGTCCTCGTCCGTCAGGTGGGTGCAGTGGTCGGCGCTGGCCGCGTCGAGTTCCACGGCGAGCTGGACGCCGGGGCCGTACGAGAGCTGGTTGGCGTGGATGCGGGGGTGGAGGCCCTTCGCCTTGCCGGCGGTGAGGATCGCGCGGGCCTGGTCGCCGTCGAAGGCGCCCTTCTCGCAGAAGACGTCGATCCAGCGGGCGTACGGGGCGCAGGCGTCCAGCATCTCGCCGGTCACGAGGGCCACGTACGCCGCCGGGTCGTCCGCGTGGTCCGGGGAGACGATGTGCGCGCCGAGGTACGTCACCTCGTCGGTGTGCTCGGCCGCGATGCGCAGGGCGCGGGCCTCGTCCTCGACCGTCAGGCCGTAGCCGGACTTCGTCTCGAAGGTGGTCGTGCCCTGGCGGAGGGCTTCGCCCAGGTAGCGGGCGACGTTCGCCGACAGGGCCTCGTCGCTCGCCGCCCGTGTCGCCGCCACCGTCGTGCGGATCCCGCCCGCCGCGTACGCCTGCCCGGACATGCGGGCGTTGAACTCGGCGGTGCGGTCACCGGCGAAGACCAGGTGCGAGTGGGAGTCGACGAAGCCCGGGATCACCGCCCGGCCGCCGGCGTCGACCCGGTTGTCAGTGGCGGGTGCTTTGCTGGATTCACCGACCCAGACGACACGGTCGCCGTCGATGACGACGGCCGCGTCCTGGATCAGGCCCAGGGGGGTTCCATCACCGAGGGAGGGATCGTTGGTGACGAGGCTGGCGATGTTGACGATGGCGGTGGCGGTCGTGGCCACGGCGCTGTTCGCGCTGCTGGGCGCGGAGCTCGCCGCCGGGTTGTTCGTCGCCGCGGGGCCGGTGTTCATGATGAGGGGTGTCTCCTTCAGCCGCGCAGGGCGGCGATCGAGTCCGCGAGGGCCCGCGGCACGTCGGGGACGGTCGCGTGCTGCCCGTCCCGGACGACCTGGCGGCCGCCCACGACCGTGTGCCGGACGTCCGCGGCCGACGCTGCGAATACCGCCGTCTCGGCTGCCAGACGCGGCTGTGGCCCCGCTGTCCTGACCGAGTCGAGGGCGATCGTCGTGAAGTCGGCGAGCGCCCCGGGCTCCAGGCGCCCCGCGTCGTCCCAGCCGAGGGCGGCGTGGCCGTCGGCGGTGGCGGCGCGCAGGAGGGCGGCGGCGGTCCAGTGGCCGCGGGTGCGCGAGCGCAGGCGCTCGTCCAGCTCCATGGCGCGCGCCTCCTCCAGGAGGTCGATCACGGCGTGGCTGTCGCTGCCGAGCGACAGGGGGGAGCCGGCGCGCTGGAGGGCGACGGCCGGGCCGATGCCGTCGGCGAGGTCGCGTTCGGTGGTCGGGCACATGCAGGTGCCGGTGCCGGTGGAGCCGATGAGGGCGATGTCGGCGTCGGTCATGTGAGTGTTGTGGACGCCGGTCGTGCGCGGGCCCAGGACGCCGTGGTCGGCGAGGAGCCGGGTGGGGGTGCGGCCGTGGGCGGCGAGGCAGGCCTCGTTCTCGGCGGTCTGCTCGGACAGGTGCACATGGAGGGGGGTGCGCCGTTCGTCCGCCCAGCGGGCGACCGTGGCCAGCTGGTCGGCGGGGACGGCCCGTACGGAGTGGACGGCCGCGCCGATGCGGACGCCGTCGCGGTCCTTGAGGGCGGACACCCGCTCGGCCCACCGCTCCGCGGTGCCGTCCGAGAAGCGGAGCTGGTGCGGTTCGGGGGCCTGGCCGAAGCCGGAGGAGAGGTAGGCGGTGTCGAGGAGGGTGATGCGGACGCCGGCCTCGGTGGCGGCGGCGATCAGGGCCTCGCCCATGGCGTTGGGGTCGGCGTAGGGGGTGCCGCCCGGCGCGTGGTGGAGGTAGTGGAATTCGCCGACGGAGGTGATGCCGGCGAGCGCCATCTCGGCGTAGACGGCGCGGGCGAGGGCGAAGTAGGAATCGGGGGTGAGGCGCTGGGCCACCGCGTACATGACCTCGCGCCAGGTCCAGAAGGTGCCGGAGCCGACCTGGACGGTGCCGCGCAGGGCCCGGTGGAAGGCGTGGCTGTGGGCGTTGGCCAGGCCGGGGATCGTGAAGCCACGCAGGACGACGGCGCCGGGGGGCGGGGCGTCGGCCCCGGTCCGTACGGCGGCGATCCGGCCGTCGGTCACGTCCAGGGCCACACCCGGCTCGGCGTGGGTGCCGAGCCAGGCGTGCTCAAGCCAGTACGTGGTCGTCAGCGGCACGCCAGGTCCTCCAGTACGTCGGCGAGGGCGCGGACCCCGGCCACGCAGTCGTCCTCGGCGGCGAACTCGGCCGGGGAGTGGGAGACGCCGGTGGGGTTCCGTACGAACAGCATGGCGGTGGGGATCGATTCGGACAGAATCCCCGCGTCGTGGCCGGCGCCGGTGCCGAGGACCGGGGTCTTCTCGCCGAGCACGCGGGACAGTTCGTCGCGCAGGGCGTGCGAGAAGTCCACGACGGGGGTGAAGGACTCCCGGACGACGGCGAGGTCGATGCCGTGCCGGTCCGCGTAGGCGCGGGCGGCGGTCTCGATGCCGGCGGTCACGGCGTCCAGGGATGCCTGGTCGGCGGCGCGGGCGTCGAGCCAGCCACGGACGAGGGAGGGGATGGCGTTGACGCCGTTGGGTTCGACGGCGATCTTGCCGAAGGTGGCGACGGCTCCGGCGAGTTCGGCCTCGCGGCGGGCGGCGAGGACGGTCTCGGCGTAGGTGAGCATGGGGTCGCGCCGGTCGACGAGCCGGGTGGTGCCCGCGTGGTTGGCCTCGCCGGCGAAGTCGTACCGCCAGCGGCCGTGCGGCCAGATGGCGGAGGCGATGCCGACGGCGTCGCCGGACAGGTCGAGGGCGCGGCCCTGCTCGACGTGGAGCTCGACGAAGGCACCGATGCGGGCGAGCCGTTCGGGGTCGGGACCGATCGCCTCCGGGTCGTGACCGGCGGCCTCCATGGCCTGCGGGAGGCTGATGCCGTCGGCGTCGCGCAGCTCGTACGCCTGCTCCTTCGTCAGCCGGCCGGCGGTGAGGCGGGAGCCGACGCAGGCGAGGCCGAAGCGGGCGCCCTCCTCGTCGCCGAAGTTGACGATGGCTAGCGGCCGGCGGAAGGAGGCGCCGCGGGAGCGGAGTTCGTCGAGGGCGGCGAAGGAGGAGACGACGCCGAGGGGGCCGTCGAAGGCGCCGCCGTCAGGGACGGAGTCCAGGTGGGAGCCGGTGACGACGGCGTCGCCGGCGGCGGGGTCGCCGAGCCAGGCCCACTGGTTGCCGTTCCGGTCGACCTCGTAGTCCAGGCGGCGGGCCTCGGCCTGCATCCGGAACCAGAGGCGGCAGTCGGCGTCGGCCTCCGTCCAGGCGTAGCGGCGGTAGCCGCCCGAGGCGGCGCTGCGGCCGAGGGGCCGCAGCGACCGCCACATGGCGTGGAAGCTCTCGCTCACGCCGCGCCTTCCGGGGTGCCGGCGGCGGGGTCGCCCTCGCGCATGGGGACGCGGACGCCCTTCTCGTCCGCGACCCGCTCCGCGATGTCGTAGCCGGCGTCGACGTGCCGGATGACGCCCATGCCGGGGTCGTTGGTGAGGACGCGGCGGATCTTCTCGCCGGCCAGCGGGGTGCCGTCGGCGACGGTGACCTGGCCGGCGTGGATCGAGCGGCCCATGCCGACGCCGCCGCCGTGGTGGAGGGAGACCCAGGAGGCGCCGGAGGCGACGTTGACCATGGCGTTGAGCAGCGGCCAGTCGGCGATGGCGTCGGAGCCGTCGAGCATCGCCTCGGTCTCGCGGTACGGGGAGGCGACGGAGCCGCAGTCGAGGTGGTCGCGGCCGATGGCCAGCGGGGCGGCCAGTTCGCCGCTCGCCACCATGTCGTTGAAGCGCTCGCCGGCGCGGTCGCGCTCGCCGTAGCCGAGCCAGCAGATGCGGGCGGGCAGGCCCTGGAAGTGGACGCGCTCGCCGGCCATCTTGATCCAGCGGTGGAGGGACTCGTTCTCCGGGAAGAGGTCGAGGATCGCCTTGTCCGTCTTGTGGATGTCCGAGGCCTCGCCGGAGAGGGCGGCCCAGCGGAACGGGCCCTTGCCCTCGCAGAACAGGGGGCGGATGTAGGCGGGGACGAAACCGGGGAAGGCGAAGGCCCGGTCGTAGCCGGCCAGCTGGGCCTCGCCGCGGATGGAGTTGCCGTAGTCGAAGACCTCGGCGCCGGCGTCCATGAAGCCGACCATGGCCTCGACGTGCCGGGCCATGGACTCGCGGGCACGGGTGGTGAAGCCGGCCGGGTCCTTGGCGGCGGCGTCGGCCATGTCCTCGAAGGCGATGCCGACGGGCAGGTAGGAGAGCGGGTCGTGGGCGGAGGTCTGGTCCGTCACGATGTCGATCGGCGCGCCCTCGGCGAGCATCTGCGGGAGCAGTTCGGCGGCGTTGCCGAGGAGGCCGATGGAGAGCGGGCGGCGGGCGTCGCGGGCCTCGGTGGCGAGCTGGAGGGCGTGGGCGAGGTTGTCGGCCTTCACGTCCAGGTAGCGGTGCTCGATGCGCCGCTCGATGGCGCGCGGGTCGCAGTCGACGCAGATCGCGACGCCGTCGTTCATGGTGACGGCGAGCGGCTGGGCGCCGCCCATGCCGCCGAGGCCGGCGGTGAGGGTGATCGTGCCGGCGAGGGTGCCGCCGAACTTCTTCGCCGCGACGGCGGCGAAGGTCTCGTAGGTGCCCTGGAGAATGCCCTGGGTGCCGATGTAGATCCAGGAGCCGGCGGTCATCTGGCCGTACATGGTGAGGCCGAGCTGCTCCAGGCGCCGGAACTCCTCCCAGTTGGCCCAGTCGCCGACGAGGTTGGAGTTGGCGATGAGGACGCGCGGGGCCCACTCGTGGGTCTGCATGACGCCGACCGGGCGGCCGGACTGGACGAGCATCGTCTCGTCCTGCTTCAGCGTGCGCAGGGTGCGGACCATGGCGTCGAAGGAGCGCCAGTCGCGGGCGGCCTTGCCGGTGCCGCCGTAGACGACGAGCTTGTCGGGGTGCTCGGCGACCTCGGGGTCGAGGTTGTTCTGCAGCATGCGGAGGGCGGCTTCCTGCTGCCATCCCAGGGCACTCAGTTCCGTACCGCGCGGGGCCCGTACGGGGCGGGGTCCTGACATGGCGATGCCTCCTCGAATGTCGACCAGATATTCACATCCTGACGTGATGAATAGATGTAGTCAACAGGGCCCGCCCCAGCCGTCCCCCTGACACCGCCCCCACGGGCCGACCAGGATGGACGCCATGGCCTCCCACCGCCGCGATCACGCCGTCCGGGCCGCCGTCGCCCACGGACTCCTCACCCCCGACCACCCCGTCGTCGCCCTCCTCGACACCGCCGGCATCCGCGCCTCCGCCACCGCCCTGACCAGCGCCTTCGCCGCCGTCACCGACGCGCCCGTCCTGCACGCCTTCGCCGTGAAGGCCGCCCCGCTCGTCCCCGTGCTGCGGCTGCTCCACACGGCCGGACTCGGCGCCGAGGTCGCCAGCCCCGGCGAGCTCGCCCTCGCCCGCGCCGCCGGCGTCCCGCCCGCCCGCACCGTGCTCGACTCCCCCGCCAAGACCCCCGCCGAGCTGCGCGAAGCCCTCGCGCTCGGCATCGCCGTCAATGCCGACAACTTCCAGGAACTGTCCCGCCTCGACGCGCTCGTCGCCTCCGCGCCCACCACCTCACCCCTCGGCCTCAGGGTGAACCCGCAGGTCGGAGCCGGGTCCATCGGAGCCCTCTCGACCGCCACCGCCACCTCCAAGTTCGGCGTGGCCCTGCGCGACGAAGGCGCCCGCGAGGCCGTCGTCCAGGCCTTCCTCGACCGCCCCTGGCTCACCCGCCTGCACACCCACACCGGCTCCCAGGGCGTCCCGCTCGCCCTCATGGCCGAGGCCGTCCGCGAGGTCCACGCACTCGCCGAGGAGGTCAACGCCCGGGCCGGCCGGCAGCGGATCGACACCCTCGACATCGGCGGCGGCCTGCCGGTCGACTTCACCTCCGACGAGGAGACCCCGACCTACGCCGCCTACGCCCGGCTCCTCGCGGAGACCACCCCCGCCCTCTTCGACGGGCGGTACCGCCTGGTCACCGAGTTCGGCCGCTCCCTCCTCGCCAAGCACGGCACGATCCTCGCCCGCGTGGAGTACACCAAGACCTCCGGCGGCCGGCCCATCGCCGTCACCCACGCGGGCGTCCAGCTCGCCACCCGTACGGTCTACGCCCCCGAGTCCTGGCCGCTGCGCGTCCTCGCGTACGACGCCGAGGGCCGCCCCCGCGACGGCGAGGCCGTCGTCCAGGACGTCGCCGGCCCCGCCTGCTTCGCCGGCGACCTGCTCGCCACCGGCCGGGCGCTCCCGCTGCTGCGGCCGGGCGACATCGTCGCCGTCCCGGACACCGGCGCGTACTACTTCGCCCACCACTACGCGTACAACAGCCTGCCGCGGCCGGGCATCCACGGCTTCACCGCCGACGGCGACGGGACGGTGACGTTCGCGACCGTCCGCGAGCCGCAGACCCTGAGCGAGATCGTCGCCGAGTCGGGCGGGGCCCACGCCGACGCGCTCGCGCGGTAGCGCCGCCCCGGCGGCCCGGCTTCCATGGACCCATGACCGCAGCGGGCAAGGACACCACCACCGTCGTCGCGGAACGCCGGGTCGCCGCCTCGCCGGGACGGGTCTGGGAGGCGATCACCGACCTCCCGGACCTGCCCCGGATGCTCTCCGGCGTCATCCGCGTCGAGGTCCTCACCGACGGCGTCTTCGGCGAGGGCACCCGCTGGCGCGAGACCCGGCGGATGCTGGGCAAGGAGGCGACGGAGGAGATGACCGTGACGGCGTGCGAGCCGCCCGACCGGTACGTGACTGTCGCGGAGTCCCACGGCATGCGGTACGTCTCCGAGATCACCCTCCACCCGGCCCCCGGGACGGGCCCCGCGGCGGGCGCGGGCGGCGGGCCTTCGGCGACCCTGCTGCGGATGACCTTCTCCGCCCGCCGCGCGGACGGCCGCACCCCGGGCCTTGCGGCCCGGCTGCTCACCCGCGTCGGGACCCTGGCGGTGGCCAGGGCCCTGGCGAAGGACCTGTCGGACATCGCGGCGACGGTGGAGTCCCGGGTCTGAGCGGGGAAGCCGGACGGGCGTCGGCGGCCCCGCCGGAGCGGGGCGGCGGACCGGGGCTGGCCCTCGGTGTAGGAGCCGTACGGGCCGTTCCGAGCCGTTCGCCGGGTGAGCCGTACGAGGCATACGAGGCATACGAGGCGTACGAGGCGTACGAGCTGTGCCGGCCGGGCCAGGCGTCCGGGCCTGGCGAGCCGTTCGCCGGACCTCCGCCGGTGCGTGGGCACGTGCGCGCGGCCGGCCGCTACCTGACGGACTCGTGGCATCCGCACCCGGAGGAGCGCGGCTCCCGGCGCGGCCGCCCGCCCCCGGAGGCAAACGCCCCCTTGACGCAGCCGCCCCCGCCCGCGCCCGCGCCCGGAGGCACGCCCCGGCGGGCCGGCCAGGCCCGCGCCCACCCCCGCCCGATCGCTCCGCCCACGCCCGCGACGGCCGCAACGCGCCACCCCGGGCGATGCCTTCACGCCAACCTCCCCCACCCCGCCCGGCATGTTCCGGTGGAAAATGCCGGAACGGCTCCCGGGCCCCGGAACGTTCAGTAACGTCACCGTCACTGCCGTACGTTCGCGCGCCGCATCGGGAGGGGAATCCGCGTGCCCGGAATCGACGAGTGCCTTCAGGAGGCCATGTCCCTGCCGGGCGCCCGCGGCGCCGCCCTCGTCGACTGGACCAGCGGGCTCGCCCTGGGGACGGCCGGGGCCTCGCCGGCCGGCGATCACGAGACCTCGGCCGCGGAGACGGCGGAACTGGCCCGGGCCGCGGCCGAGTTCGACACCTTCACGGCACCGGACACCCTCGCACCGGCCGCCGCCTCCGGCCCGCCGGGGGCACCCGGGACGCCGGACGGCCCGCCGGTCGAGGACCTGATCGTCACCACCCGGGCCGGCTACCACGTGCTCCGCTTCGTCGAGACCTCGTTCGACAGCAGCGTCCTCCTCCACCTCTGGCTCGACCGCGACACCGGAAACCTCGCCCTCGCCCGCCTCCGTCTCCGCGATCTCGCCGAGAGACTGGTCCTCGGGTGACGCCCGCCGTGACGGCCCCACCACCCCCCGCCACCCCCGGGGCGGCCTCCGAGCCGGCCCCCGGGTCCGCGGCACTCCCGCCGCCGGTCTCCCCCATGCTCGTCCGGCTCGCCGCCGAGGGTGCCACCGGCGCCCTCCTCCGCGACCACGGCACGCTCTACCTCGTCGACGGTGACGTCGTCCACGCCGAGAGTCCCGCCGCCCCCGGCATGGACGTGCTCCTCACCGCCGGCGGGCGCCTGCCCCGCGAGGGCTGGGACGAGGCCGTCGGCCGGGCCGGCGCCCACCGCGCGGTGGGCCGCTTCCTCATGGACAGCGGCCGGCTGCCCCGCGGCGAACTGGAGATATGCCACCTCTGCGCCGTCTTCGACGCCGCCTTCTTCGCCCTCTCCCCCACCAGCGGGCCGACCCGCTTCCGGTACGGGGTCGGCCACTGGTTCGGCACCGTCCGGCCGGTCCCCGCGGCGGCCGTCGAGCGCGAGACCGCCCGCCGCCGCGAACTGCTCGCCTCCGCCTGGCCGTACGCCTCCGTCGACACCGCCCCGGTCGTCCCCCGGCCCGCCCCGGAGGGCCGGGCGGTCGGCGCCCGCAAGCGCGCCCTGCTCGACGCCGCCGACGGCCGCCGCACCCCCACCGAGCTCGCCCGGCTGCTCGGCCGCCCCGCCTTCCACACCCTCCTGGACGTACGGCGCCTGGCCGCCGCCGGCTTCGTCGAGACACCGCCCGCCGCCACCCCCCACTCCCCGCCCCCGGCCTCCCCGGCGCCCCTGCCGCCGGTGGCCGATCCCGACATCGCCCTGCTGCGCCGGCTCCGTGACGCCCTGGAGGCACACCCGTGATGAGGCGTGCCCTGCGCCTGCGCGCCGAGAGGAGACAGCTCATGACGGCAGAAGCCGAGGTCCTCGTGGAACTCAGACGGCTGCGGGCCCGGCTGCCCCAGCTCACCGGGGCGCTGGCGGCCAGCACGGACGGCCTGGTCCTCGCCTCCGACACGGTGGACGGCGAGGCGGAGAGCGTGGCCGCGCTGACGGCGGCGGCCCTCGGCGTCGGCCGCCGCCTGACCGACTCCACGGGCCAGGGCGCCTTCCGCGAACTGCTGGTCCGCGGCGACAACGGCTACGTGGCGACGTACGCGGCGGGCGGCTCGGCCGTCCTCACCCTCCTCGCGGAGCCCCGCGTCAACGTGGGACGGCTCCACCTGGAGGCCCGCAGATCGAGCGCCCGCATAGGGGAACTCGTCGACGGCGCCCTGGAGCGCGGCGCCCCGGACCGGCCCGGCCTCCCACCCCGCATCCCGTAACCGATCCCGACCCGACCGTCCCCGCCCCATCCACTCCGGAACAGGAAGTACGACACCATGGCGAACCCCGAGACCTCCCTCAAGGAAGCGGCCTCCATCGACGGCGCGATAGGCGCCGCCCTCGTCGACTACACGAGCGGCATGGCGCTCGGCACCATCGGCGGCAACGAAGAACTCGACCTCAACGTGGCCGCGGCGGGCAACACCGACGTCGTGCGCGCCAAGGTGCGGGCCATGGAGATGCTGGGGCTCAGCGACGAGATCGAGGACATCCTGATCACCCTCGGCGGCCAGTACCACCTGATCCGCCTCCTCAAGGGACGCGGCACGAACGGCCTCTTCCTCTACCTGGCGCTGGACAAGAACCGCTCCAACCTGGCGATGGCCCGGCACCGGCTGAAGAAGATCGAGGAGGAGCTCGAGATCTGACGCCCCGCTCGGTCGCGCGCCCCGCCGTGCCTCACTCCACGAACAGGCCTCGGGCCGCCGCCTTCGCGTCGAACTCCTCCAGCCGGGCCTGCGCCTCCGGCAGCTCGTCGGCCATCGCCTCCAGGAGGACCCGGCCGAGCATCATCGGAGCGCAGGCGGTGTCGAAGGCGAGCGCGGTCCCGACGGCCGCCGGGATGAGCAGGTCGCTGTGGGCGGCGACGGGCGCGAACGCCGACTCGGCGACGGTCACGACCGTGAGCCCGGCCGCCCGCGCGTACTCCAGGGCCTCCACGACCTCGCGCGGGTGCCGGGGCAGCGCGAAGCAGAGCAGGGCCGTGGCCCCGGCCCGTACGGCGGCGTCGACGCGGTCCGCCAGCATGGAGCCGCCCTCGTCGAGCAGCCGCACGTCGGGGTGGACCTTGCCCGCGAAGTAGGCGAAGCCGCGGGCCTGCGAGGAGGCGGCCCGCAGGCCGAGGACGAGCAGGGGCCGCGAGCGGGCGAGCAGCCGGCCGGCCCGTTCGACGGCCGCGGGGTCGGCGAGGAGCCCGGCGAGGTGCTGAAGGTTCTCGATCTCGGCGAGAACGGCCTGCTGGTACGCGTTGTGCCCGGCGGGCTCCTCCTCCCCGCCCCCGTTCGCCTCGGGAGGCGCGACCTCCCGCAGGTGCCGGCGCAGCGCCGGGTAGCCGTCGAAACCGAGCGCGACGGCGAACCGCGTCACCGAGGGCTGGCTGACCCCCGCGAGTTCCGCGAGCTCCACACTGGACAGGAACGGCACGTCCCCGGCCCGCCGCACCATGCAGTGCGCGATCCGCCGCTGCGTCGGCGTCAGCCGGTGCCCCTCGAAAAGCGCCTGCAGCCGTCCGGCCGGGCTGTCGCTCATGCCGTCCCCCTTCCGCCTATTCACCCACCGTCGAACCTGCATAAGGATATGCAGACGGGGGCCCGGGGCGGCGGGAGAGTGACGCGGGGACCGCCGCACCCCCGTCACCGGGGGTCGGGACGACGGCGGTCCCCACGGGGACACGGGCCCGGGTCAGGGCCGGTCTCCGCGTCCGAGGCGCCGTGAGGAGGTCCGGGAGCCGCTCCGGAGGTCCGTGACGCCGACACCCCTCACTGTGCCGGACCGGTGTTAAGCGGGTGCTGCGCGGACGTGTCGTGCCGGTACCGATCACGCGAACGCGAACGGGGCCCCCTGCGTGGGCGGACACCGGCGGCACCCGCCCCCGGCGCGGGTCACTTCGAGCCGTCGCCCGCCAGGAACGCCAGCAGGTCCTGACGGCTGAGGACACCGCTCGGCTTGCCCTCGACCAGGACGATGGCCGCGTCGGCGCCACCGAGCACGGACATCAGGTCGGCGACCGGCTCGCCCGAGCCGACCTGCGGCAGCGGCGCGCTCATGTGACCCTCCAGCGGGTCCTCGAGGGAGGCCTTCTTGGTGAAGAGGGCATCCAGGAGCTCCCGCTCGACGACGGAGCCGATGACCTCGGCGGCCATGACGTCGGGGTGGCCGGCGCCGGGCTTCACGATGGGCATCTGGGACACGCCGTACTCGCGGAGCACCTCGATGGCCTGGCCGACGGTCTCCTCGGGGTGCATGTGCACGAGCGAGGGCAGGCCGCCCTCCTTGTGGCGCAGGACGTCGGCGACCGTGGCGGTGGAGGTGTCCTCCAGGAAGCCGTAGTCCGCCATCCACTCGTCGTTGAAGATCTTCGAGAGGTATCCGCGCCCCGAGTCCGGCAGCAGGACCACCACCACGTCGTCCGGGCCTGCCTCCTTCGCGACCTCCAGGGCGGCGACGACCGCCATGCCGCAGGAGCCGCCGACGAGGAGGCCCTCCTCCTTGGCGAGGCGGCGGGTCATCTGGAAGGAGTCCTTGTCGGAGACCGGGACGATGCGGTCGGTGACGTTCTGGTCGTAGGCGGTGGGCCAGAAGTCCTCGCCGACGCCCTCGACCAGGTACGGACGGCCGGAGCCGCCGGAGTAGACGGAGCCCTCGGGGTCGGCGCCGATGATCTTGACCTTGCCGCCGCTGACCTCCTTCAGGTAGTTGCCGGTGCCGGAGATGGTGCCGCCGGTGCCGACGCCCGCCACGAAGTGGGTGATGCGCCCGTCCGTCTGCTCCCACAGCTCGGGACCGGTGGTCTCGTAGTGGGAGCGCGGGTTGTTCGGGTTGGAGTACTGGTCCGGCTTCCATGCGCCGGGGGTCTCACGGACGAGGCGGTCCGAGACGTTGTAGTACGAGTCGGGGTGCTCGGGGTCGACGGCGGTGGGGCAGACGACGACCTCGGCGCCGTAGGCCCGCAGCACGTTGATCTTGTCGGTGGACACCTTGTCGGGGCAGACGAAGATGCACTTGTAGCCCTTCTGCTGGGCCACGATCGCGAGGCCCACGCCGGTGTTGCCGGACGTGGGCTCGACGATGGTGCCGCCGGGCTTGAGCTCGCCGCTGCGCTCGGCCGCCTCGATCATGCGGAGGGCGATCCGGTCCTTGACCGACCCTCCGGGATTGAAGTACTCGACCTTGGCCAGGACGGTCGCCTGAATGCCCGCTGTGACGTTGTTGAGCTTCACCAGCGGGGTGTTGCCGACGAGGCTGATCATCGAGTCGTGGAATTGCACCGTGTTCTCCGGGGTCTCCGTAATGGTGTGGCCAGCGTATGCGTAGTCGGAGCGCCTTACGGGGCAGTTAGTCCCTGAACGGCTTGAAGGAGGTGACGGCCTCATGTCGAGGGCGCGGGTGGCACGGCGGATCGCGGCGGGCGCGGCGTACGGCGGCGGGAGCATCGGGCTGCTCGGTGTGGCGGCGGTCGGGGTCCTGCTGGCGGAGGTGCAGCTGGCGAAGCGGTCGGTGGGGGGCGGAGCGGCACCGCTGCCACCCGGGGCGGACGGCCTGTACGGGAGGGCCTTCGGCACGGAGGACCCGCTGCGGTTGGCCCTTCTGGGTGATTCGACGGCGGCGGGTCAGGGCGTACGCCGCTCGGGGCAGACTCCGGGCGCCCTGCTGGCCTCGGGTCTCGCGGCGGTGGCGGAGCGGCCGGTGGTGCTGCGGAACGTGGCGCTGTCGGGGGCCCGGTCGGACGATCTGGAGCGGCAGGTGTCGCTGCTGCTCACGCAGCCGCTCGGTCCGCCGGACGTGTGCGTGATCATGATCGGGGCGAACGATGTGACGCACCGCATGCCGCCGACCGAGTCGGTACGGCTCCTGGCGGCGGCGGTGCGGCGGCTGCGGACGGCCGGGGCGGAGGTGGTGGTCGGCACCTGCCCGGATCTGGGCACGATCGAGCCGGTGTACCAGCCGCTGCGCTGGCTGGCGCGCCGGGTTTCGCGGCAGCTGGCGGCCGCGCAGACGATCGTGGTGGTGGAGCAGGGCGGCCGGACGGTGTCACTGGGCGATCTGCTGGGCCCGGAGTTCGCGGCCAATCCGCGCGAGATGTTCGGGGTGGACAACTTCCATCCCTCCGCCGAGGGGTACGCCACGGCGGCGATGGCGGTGCTGCCCACGCTCTGCGCGGCGCTCGGCCTGTGGCCGGAGACGGACCGGCTGGAGCCGGCGCGCCGGGAGGACATGCTGCCGGTGGCGGAGGCGGCGGCCGAGGCCGTGCGGGAGGCCGGTACGGAGGTCACCGCGGCGCGGGGACCGTGGGCGCTGCTGAAGCACCGGCGCCGGCGGCGGCTGCCGGTCCCCTCCGAGCCGGCGGCGGCCTCGGACGCCCCCACGAACCGACCGTGACTGAGCGAGCGCTTAGAAAAGAGGTCCGCGTCACATGCCCGGCCCGGTGACCCCGCGCGGTACGTACGGGTAACTTCCCTTTCAGTCCGCCCCCTCCGCACCCTCAGGAGCCGTGATGCCCGAAGCCGTGATCGTCTCGACCGCCCGTTCCCCGATCGGCCGGGCCTTCAAGGGCTCCCTGAAGGACCTGCGCCCGGACGACCTGACCGCCACGATCATCCAGGCCGCCCTGGCGAAGGTGCCCGAGCTGGACCCGCGCGACATCGACGACCTGATGCTGGGCTGCGGTCTGCCCGGCGGCGAGCAGGGCAACAACCTGGGCCGGATCGTGGCCGTGCAGATGGGCATGGACCACCTGCCGGGCTGCACGGTCACCCGCTACTGCTCCTCCTCGCTGCAGACCTCCCGCATGGCGCTGCACGCGATCAAGGCCGGCGAGGGCGACGTCTTCATCTCGGCCGGTGTCGAGATGGTGTCGCGCTTCGTGAAGGGCAACTCGGACTCGCTGCCGGACACGCACAACCCGTTCTTCGCCGAGGCCGAGGCCCGTACCGCCGAGGTCGCCGCGTCCGAGGGCTCCACCTGGCACGACCCGCGCGAGGACGGCCTGGTCCCCGACGCGTACATCGCCATGGGGCAGACCGCCGAGAACCTGGCCCGCTGGAAGGGCATCAGCCGCCGGGAGATGGACGAGTTCGGCGTCCGCTCGCAGAACCTCGCCGAGCAGGCCATCAAGAACGGTTTCTGGGAGCGCGAGATCACCCCGGTGACCCTGCCGGACGGGACGGTCGTCTCCACGGACGACGGCCCCCGCGCGGGCGTCACCCTGGAGGGCGTGGAGGGCCTCAAGCCGGTCTTCCGCCCCGACGGTCTGGTCACGGCCGGCAACTGCTGCCCGCTGAACGACGGCGCCGCCGCGCTGGTGATCATGTCGGACACGAAGGCGCGTGAGCTGGGTCTGACCCCGCTGGCCCGGATCGTCTCCACCGGCGTCTCCGGTCTCTCCCCCGAGATCATGGGCCTCGGCCCGGTCGAGGCGTCGAAGCAGGCGCTTCAGCGCGCGGGCCTGTCGATCGGCGACATCGACCTGGCCGAGATCAACGAGGCCTTCGCCGCGCAGGTGATCCCGTCCTACCAGGACCTGGGTCTGGATTTGGACAAGGTGAACGTCAACGGCGGCGCCATCGCCGTGGGCCACCCCTTCGGCATGACCGGCGCCCGCATCACCGGCACGCTGATCAACAGCCTCCAGTTCCACGACAAGCAGTTCGGCCTGGAGACGATGTGCGTGGGCGGCGGCCAGGGCATGGCCATGGTGATCGAGCGGCTGAGCTGAGCCGGAGCGGAGGGTAGGGGTCGCCCGAGGGACGAGGGCGGCACCTGCCCGCAGCGGTGGCGAAGCTCAGCGCGACCAGGGAAACGAGCGGCTGAGCTGAGCCGGAGCGGAGGGTAGGGGTCGCCCCGAGGAACGAGGGGCGGCACCTGCCCGCAGCGGTGGCGAAGCTCAGCGCGACCAGAGAACCCAGCGGCTGAGCCGAGCCTGCCCCCCGGCGCGGGTCCGGGCCTCCCCCGGGCCGAACCGGTCAACCGTCTCGCGTCCCAGCCGTGACCGAATCTCCCCCAGGATGTGACCTACATCCCGGGGGAGTTCGTTTTCGCAGGTCAGAGCGGTTTCGGGACCAAACACCCGGCATAAATACCTGTCCAATTCGTGACGTAATGCACTGACAGCGGGGCCCACCCCACGACAAGCTGATGTAGGAAGTCGGGGGGATCGACTCGGAATCGGGAGTACGTCAGTGAGCGCCATGTCTCTTGCCCTGCTGGTGACCACGGCCGCTGCCACGGCCGTGGGCGCTGCTGCCCTGCACGCCGTCCATGGACTCCGCAAGCAGGTCACGGCCCTGCGGACCGAGCTGGCGGCCGGTCACGGCGTGACGGTTCCGGCGGCCCGCACCTCGCCGGCCGAGGAGATACGGGCCGCGGTCGCCGAGGCGCTGGCCGAGGAGCGTGAGCGGGAGCTCGCGGAGGCGCGGGCGTTCTGGGCCGCGCAGGAGGCGCGGGACGCGGCCGACGCCCCGACCCTGCTGGGCGGGCTCGGCGGTCCGGGCGAGGACGGCACCCTGTACGTGCCGCGCCAGGCGGACCTGGTGGGTCTGGAGGCGATGGCGCTGGAGGCCATGGAGGCGGAGGCGGCCGCGCTGGACGGGCCGGCCGAGCCGCTGGACGAGTTCCCCGAGGACTCGGCGGAGCTGGCCGCGGCCCGGCGCCGGCACCCGTCGCACCCGGACTTCGTGCCGGTGCAGACGCCGGTCGTCACGGACCACGAGCGGACGGTGGCGCGCCTGGAGGAGCTGGCGGACACGCGGACGGCGCTGACGGACGTGCGTCCGGGCCCGCTGGGCACGCTCGACGTGTACGTGTTCGCCGACGGCACCACGCTCTGTATGACGCCGGGACACCGGGAGACGGCGGAGCGCCTGGCGGAGGCGCTGCGCGCGGGGCGTACGCCGGTGCTGCTTGGCGGTTCGGGGGTCTCGGGCGCCTTCGCGCTGACGTTCTCGTACGGCGACACGGACGAGGAGAACGTGTACATCCTCGCCGACCGGGTGATCGCCTCCCTGTGACCGGAGGGGGCTTCTACAGCCCGGACCGCTCCGCGGCCTCCCGTACGAGCCTCACGGCCTCGTCCAGCTCCTGCTCCCGGGAGCCGGCCGGGGCCGTTCGCAGGATGTGGGCCAGGTCGTTCCCGGCGACGACGAGCTGGTCGGCGACGGTGAAGACGCCCGCGTCGGGCAGGGTCCGGGGGGCCCGGGCGGGGTCCTCGGCGCGCTGGGCGCGGTCGGCGAGTTCGCGGGCGAGGGCGAGTCCTTCGGCCGCCGCGCCGCGCTGGAGGCGGCTCTGCGGGGCGGCCCGCAGCCGGTCGGCGAACCGTTCGACGGTGGCGGTCAGTGCACTCGTATCAAACACGCGGTGACCCTACGCGCCCTGACGGCACCATTGCCAACGGGCGAACCCTCGGGCACGGTGACGTGAAGGAGCACACGGTACGAGCGCGTCCGGAGGCGCCGATGTCCCACGCATTCTCCGAGGAGACCCACCGCAATCTGCTGGCCCGCATCCCCCGCTGCACCGGTCGTGAGGTGTCCGACTGGCTGCGCGCCGTCGAGGAGGGGCCGTCCCTCCTGCGCTTCGAGGAGAAGCTGAGCTGGCTGCGCGGGGAACACGGTCTCGCGTACGGCCACGCGAAGGCGATCATTCACGAGTACGACCTCCGGCGGGCGGCCCGCCGCATGCTCTGACGGCCCGCCCGCCCGGCCCGGCCCCACCGGCGCGGCGCGGACACCCGGTCCCGCACCGGTGCGGCGGGGGTGTCACTTCACGTGCCGGCCCAGGAAGTCCCGGACGAGCGCGGTGATCTCCTCGCCGTGGGTCTCCAGGGCGAAGTGCCCGGCGTCGAGGAGGTGGATCTCGGCGTCCGGCAGGTCCCGGGCGAAGGCTTCGGCGCCCGCCGATCCGAAGATCTCGTCGCCGCGGCCCCAGGCGGCGAGCAGCGGGGGCCGGTGGGTGCGGAAGTACTCCTGGAAGGCCGGGTAGCCGTCCAGGTTGAACTGGTAGTCCCAGAACAGCTGGAGCTGGATCTCCTTGTTGCCGGGCCGGTCGAGGCCGGCCTGGTCGAGGGTCCAGGTCTCGGGGCCGACGCGGTCGAGCCGGTCGGCGGGGACGCCGTGGGTGTACTGCCAGCGGGTCGCCTCGGCGGTGAGCAGTTCGCGGACGGCGGCCTCGTGGGTGGTGCGGTCCTTGGCGTGGGCGAAGAGGACGTCCCAGAAGGGGGTGAAGCCCTCCAGGTAGGCGTTGCCGCTCTGGGTGACGATCGCGGTGATCCGCTCGGGGTGGCGGGAGGCGATGCGCAGGCCGATGGGGGCGCCGTAGTCCTGGATGTAGAGGGCGAAGCGGTCGATGCCGAGCTGGTCGAGGAGGCCGAGGGTGATCGCGGTGAGGCGCTCGAAGCTGTAGTCGAAGTCCTCGACGGCGGGGGCGGCGGAGGCGCCGAAGCCGATGTGGTCGGGGGCGATCAGGTGGTAGCTGTCGGCGAGCTCGGCCATGAGCCCGCGGTACATGTGCGAGCTGGTCGGGAAGCCGTGCAGCAGGACGAGGGTCGGGTTGCCGCGGTCGCCGGCCTCCCGGTAGAAGACGTCGAGCCCGTCGACGGTGGTGGTGCGGGCGCGCAGGGCGAAGCTGGACATGGGTCTCCCCGTTCTCCGTATCCGGATCGGGAGAACGATCGTTCTCCCGATGCCCGGTAGGCTACGAGAACGAGGGTTCTCCAGGCAAGGGGTGATCGGACGATGGACGCGGAATCCGCCGAACTGAAGGTGCTCGACGCCGCCCGGCGACTGTTCGACGAGCGCGGGGTGCAGGCGGTCGGGATGGACGCCATCCGCAGTGCCTCCGGGGTCTCGCTGAAGCGCCTCTACCAGGTCTTCCCGTCCAAGGACCTGCTGGTCGAGGCGGTGCTGCGGCAGCGCGACGAAGCCGTACGCGAGGCCCTGACCGCACACGGCGCCCGGACCGCCGACGGGCCGTACGAGCGGGCCCTCGCGGTCTACGACTGGCTCGCCGGCTGGTTCGCGGAGCCCGGTTTCCGGGGGTGCGCCTTCATCAACACCTTCGGAGAGCTGGGCGGGGTCACCCCGGCGGTCGCGGCGGTCGCCCGTGACCACAAGGAGGCGCTGCGGTCCTACTTCGCGGAGCAGACGGACGCCCTCGGCCTCCCGCCGGCCCTCGCCGGCCAGCTGGCCCTGCTCGCCAACGGCGCCATGGCGGTCGCCGGCATCACCGGCGGCACGGAGCCCGCCGTCCAGGCGAAGGCCGCCGCCCGCGTCCTCCTCGACACCGCCCGCCGGGCCGCGCCGGAAGAGTAGCGGCGGTACGCGGAAGGGCCCGCCCGGCAGTGCCGGACGGGCCCTTCCCCCGAGTACGGGGACGCGTCAGTCGTCGCCCTGCAGGATCGACAGCAGACGCAGCATCTCCAGGTAGATCCACACCAGGGTCATGGTGAGACCGAAGGCGGCCAGCCAGGCCTCCTCGCGCGGGGCGCCGTAGTTCACGCCGTCCTCGACCTGCTTGAAGTCGAGGGCGAGGAAGCAGGCGCCCAGGATCACGCCGATGACACCGAAGAGGATGCCGAGGCCGCCGCTGCGGAAGCCGAGGCCGTCACCGCCCGCGAAGACGGAGAACAGCATGTTGGCCACCATGAGCAGCAGGAAGCCCATGGCCGCGGCCATCACGAAGCCGTAGAAGCGGCGGTTGACGCGGATCCAGCCGAGCTTGTAGGCCACGAGCACGCCGGCGAAGACCGCCATGGTGCCCAGGACCGCCTGGATGACGACGCCGTCCGCGATGTAGGTCGAGACGGCGGCCGAGATCACGCCGAGGAAGACGCCCTCGAAGGCCGCGTAGCCCAGGATCAGCGCCGGCGACGGCTTGCGCTTGAAGGACTGCACCAGCGACAGGACCAGGGCGACCAGGGCGGCGCCGATGGCGATGCCGTAGGACTTGGTCAGGTTCGCCGGGTCGACCGGCAGCAGCAGCCAGGACAGGACGGCGGTGAGCACGACCGTGCCGAGCGTCATGGCCGTACGGCTCACGACGTCGTCGATCGTCATCACGTTGCCGCGGGCCTGCTGCGGGGCGCCGAGCTGCGTGTCCTGGGGGGCGTACGGGTTGGTCGCGTACGGGTTCGCCGCGCCCTCGGCGTACGGGTTACCGGCGTAGGGGTTGGTTCCGACGGCGGGGCCCCCGGCCTGCGGCTGCTGCGCGTTGAAGCCCGCGTAGCCGTTGTCGCGGCTGAACCCCCGTCGCGAGAAGACCGGGTTGCTGCTCCTCATCTCACTCCTCCATGGCGGGCCGTACTGCACGGCCCTGCGTCAAGGGTAATGCGTAGGCAAAAGAAACTCTCTAGTGCTCGGGGAGGATCTTTTACCCGGAGAAGCCGGACGGGAACAGGGGGGCCGGGGGGAGGAGTGAGGGGAGTGGAGCGGGAGGGAGGGGAGAGGAAGGAGGTGGGCCGGGCCTCAGGGGTCCCCTGGGCCCGGTGGTGCCCGGAACCGGACTCGAACCGGTACGGCCCGAAGGCCAGCGAGGTTTAAGCTCGCCGTGTCTGCAATTCCACCATCCGGGCTTACCGCGAAGCTCCGCGTTGGCACAGGAGCCTATCGGGGCCGCATCCCTCGTTCAGAGGAACATCGGCGCGATGTTGTCTTATTTTATTGACGTCTGAGGGTGCGTCAGCGCAGGTGGGGGCCGGTTCGCCGGACTGTGACGGGGGTCGCAGGCGCAAAGCCCCACCCCTGGAATGACGAAAACTCGTCGCAGGTCTGTCACCTTCGTCTCAGGGGCGCCGTCATACCTCAGGAGGAGGGTGGGCGGCCCCGGTCCGACTCGAGACTGCCCCGGGAACGGGCACACGGACGGACGTCCCGGCCCGGAACGCTCGACACGATGGAGTGGTTCCCGAAAGCCGCAGTGACAGGAGTCCCCCTCGTGACCACCACCCCCACCGTGCCCCGCGCCACCGCGGTGGCCGCCCGCGCCACGGATCTCTCCAAGGTCTACGGACAGGGCGAGACCCAGGTGGTCGCGCTCGACCGGGTCAGCGTGGACTTCCGGCAGGGCGAGTTCACGGCGATCATGGGCCCGTCCGGTTCCGGCAAGTCGACGCTCATGCACTGCGTCGCCGGCCTGGACTCCTTCTCCTCCGGCTCGGTGCGGATCGGCGAGACCGAGCTGTCCACGCTGAAGGACAAGCAGCTCACCCAGCTGCGCCGGGACAAGATCGGCTTCATCTTCCAGGCGTTCAACCTGCTGCCGACGCTGACCGCCATGGAGAACATCACGCTGCCGATGGACATCGCCGGCCGCAAGGCCGACCGGCAGTGGGTCCAGCAGGTCATCGACATGCTGGGGCTCTCGGGCCGGCTCAGCCACCGCCCCACCGAACTCTCCGGCGGCCAGCAGCAGCGCGTGGCCGTGGCCCGCGCGCTGGCCTCCCGGCCCGAGATCATCTTCGGTGACGAGCCGACCGGAAACCTGGACTCGCGCTCCGGCGCCGAGGTGCTGGGCTTCCTGCGCAATTCGGTGCGCGAGCTCGGCCAGACCGTCGTCATGGTCACCCACGATCCCGTCGCCGCCTCCTACGCCGACCGCGTGATCTTCCTCGCGGACGGCCGGATCGTGGACGAGATGCTGCGCCCGACGGCGGACGGCGTGCTCGACCGCATGAAGGCCTTCGACGCCAAGGGCCGTACGAGCTGACGCGCGGGCGCCGGAACCGGACTCGAACCGGTACGGCCCGCCCCGCGGCCCCGACACCCGCCCGCTCCCCTTTTCGTTCAGGACACCCCATGTTCCGTACCGCCCTGCGCAACGTCCTCGCGCACAAGGCGAGACTGCTGATGACCGTCCTCGCCGTGATGCTCGGCGTGGCCTTCGTCTCCGGCACCCTCGTCTTCACCGACACCCTCTCCCAGGCCTTCCGCAACCAGTCGGCGAAGAGCTACGACGACGTCGCCGTCGCCGTCGAGATGCACCCCGACCCCGAGCAGGCCCGGCAGGCGCCCGGCCTCTCCCAGAAGGACGTCGACGAGGTCGCCGGGCTCGGCGGCGTCGCCTCCGTCACCCCCCGCGTCGGCGGCTTCGCGGGCGTCCCCGACAAGAACGGCAAGCTGATCGGCGTCGGCTGGTCCAACAAGGGCACCAACTTCGCCCCCGGCAAGGACGGCAAGGACCGCGCGTACGCCTTCACGGCGGGCGACGGACCGGTCCGCGACGGCCAGATCGCGCTCGACAGGGCCACCGCCGACAAGGGCGGCTACAAGGTCGGCGACACCGTCCGCGTGGCCACCAACGGCCCGGTGAAGGAGTACGTCCTCTCCGGCGTCTTCACCACCGAGGACGGCGCCGTCAACGCCGGCGGCAGCCTGGTCCTCTTCGACACCTCCGTGGCCCAGAAGCTCTACCTGAAGCCCGGGTACTTCCAGGAGCTGACCGTCACGGCCGCGCCCGGCGCGCAGGCGGACAAGCTGCTCGACGAGGTCCTCAAGGTGGTCCCGAAGGCCGCCACCGCCCAGACCGGCCAGGCCCTCGCCGACCGTCAGGCCGAGGACATCGAGGCCGGGCTCGGCGCGCTCAACCAGGTGCTCCTGGGCTTCGCCGGCATCGCCCTCTTCGTCGGCGTCTTCCTGATCGCCAACACCTTCACGATGCTGGTCGCCCAGCGCACCAAGGAACTGGCCCTGATGCGCGCGGTCGGCGCCTCGCGCAAGCAGATCACCCGCTCCGTCCTCGCCGAAGCCGGTCTCGTCGGCCTGGTCGCCTCGGCCGTCGGCCTCGTCCTGGGCGTCGGCCTGGCGGTCGCGCTCCGGTCGGCCATGAACGCCTTCGACCTGAAGATCCCGGCCGGCGGCCTGGTCATCGGCGCCGCCCCCGTCGCCTCCGCGTTCGCCGTCGGCGTCCTGATCACGATGCTCGCCGCCTGGCTGCCCGGCCGCCGCGCCGCGAAGATCCCGCCGGTCGCCGCCATGAACAGCGTGCACGCGGCCCCCGCCGGCAAGTCGCTGCTCGTCCGGAACCTGATCGGTGCCGCGCTCACCGCGCTGGGTGTGGTCGGCATCGTCGTGGGCGCCGGGCAGGGCGGTGACGAGGGCCGCATGGTGATCGCGGCCGGGGCGTTCCTCACCCTCATCGGCGTCATCGTCCTCATCCCCTTCCTGTCGCGGCCCGTGATCGCCGTGATCCGTCCCTTCTTCGTCAAGGTCTTCGGGATCTCCGGCAAGCTCGCCGGCCTGAACGCGGTCCGCAACCCGCGCCGCACCGGCGCCACCGCCTCGGCGCTCGCCATCGGCCTCACCCTGGTCACCGGCCTCTCGGTGATCGGCGCGACCGTCGGCTCGGCCATCGACAGGATGACCGTCGACCAGATCAAGGCCGATTACATGGTCACCATGGCCAGCGGCGACAGCCTGGGCGAGGAGGCGCTCGCCGCCCTCGCGAAGGCCCCCGGCGTCACGGCCGTCTCCCCGCAGCAGGCCGGCGCCCTGGAGATCGAGGGGAAGTACGTCTCGGCCTCCGGCGTCACGCCCGGTGACATCGAGAAGGTCCTCAACCTCCGCGTCGTGAACGGCTCGCTGTCCAGCCTGAAGCAGGGCCGGATCGCGGTCGCCGACAAGACCGCCGAGAAGCGCGGCCTGAAGGTCGGCGAGACGGTCCCGGTCGAGTACATGGACAAGGCCAAGGGCAAGCTGACCGTCGGCGCGATCTACGAGGAGAGCGAGTTCGTCTCCCCCGTCCTGATCGACCGCAAGGTGGTCAACGCCCACGAGCAGCAGCCCTACACCCCGCAGATCTACGTCGCGATGGAGGGCGGCGCCTCCGACACCAACGCCAAGGCGCTGTCGAAGGCCATGGGCGACAACCCCGGCATCACCGTGATGAACCACAAGGACATCCGCGACGCCTTCGGCGGCCCGATCAACATGCTCCTGAACATCGTCTACGGCCTGCTCGGCATGGCTCTGATCATCGCCGTCCTCGGCGTGGTCAACACCCTCGCGATGTCCGTCTTCGAGCGCCAGCAGGAGATCGGCATGCTCCGCGCGATCGGTCTCGACCGGCGCCGGGTGAAGCGGATGGTCCGCCTGGAGGCCGTGGTGATCTCGGTCTTCGGCGCGGTCGTCGGCATCGGCCTGGGCGCGTTCCTCGGTTGGGCGATCGGCGAGACGTTCAAGGCCAGCCTGCCGGGCTACGCCCTGATCCTGCCCTGGGAGCGGATCGGTCTCTTCCTGGTCCTGGCCGCCCTGGTCGGCGTCCTCGCCTCCCTGTGGCCGGCCCGGAGCGCGGCGCGGCTGAACATGCTCGCCGCCATCAAGGCCGAGTAGCCGGACCGCACCGCACCGGCACACCACCGCGCAAGGGCCGGTCTCCCCCGCACACGGGAGACCGGCCCTCGCGGCCGTCCGGAGGCCGTCAGCCCCGCTCGTCCCAGACGCGCGGGCGCAGCGGCAGGCCGCTGGTCCCGGCCTCCGGGGTCTTCACGGCCAGGAACTGGTTCACGCCGATCCGGTTGCGTTCGAAGGCGAGGGCGGAGGCGGCCATGTAGAGCCGCCAGACGCGTGCCCGGCCGGGCGAGGTGAGGCGGACCGCGCGGTCCCACTCCTTCTCCAGGTTGGCCACCCAGCGGCGCAGGGTGAGGGCGTAGTGCTCGCGGATCGCCTCCACGTCGCGGACCTCGAACCCGGCGGCCTCCAGGATGCTCAGGGTGCGGCCCACGGGGGCGAGTTCGCCGTCGGGGAAGACGTACGCGTCGATGAAGGGGTCGACCTCGTAGGCCTGCTCGTCGGGCTCGGGGCGCCGGGAGATCTGGTGGTTCAGGAGCCGGCCGCCGGGCTTGAGGAGCCCGTACAGGGTGTCGGCGTACGCGCGGTAGCGGACCGCGCCGACGTGCTCGGCCATGCCGATGGAGGAGATCGCGTCGTACGGGCCGTCGGTGACGTCCCGGTAGTCCTGGACGCGGATCTCGACCCGGTCGGTGAGGCCCTCCTCGGCGACGCGCTTGCGGGCGAAGGCGGCCTGTTCGCGGGAGAGGGTGACGCCGACGACGCGGGCGCCGTACTCGCGGGCGGCGTGGAGGGCCATGGAGCCCCAGCCGCAGCCCACGTCGAGCAGCCGGTCGCCCTCACGGAGGTTCAGCTTGCGGGCGATCAGGTCGAGTTTGTCCCGCTGGGCGTCCTCCAGGGTGCCGCCCTCGGTCCAGTAGGCGCAGGAGTAGACCATGGAGGGGCCGAGGACCAGTTCGTAGAAGTCGTTGCCGACGTCGTAGTGGTGGCTGATCGCCTGCTTGTCCCGGCGCTTGGTGTGGCGCCCGCCGGTGCGGCCGCGGATCTCCTCGGCGGGGGGCGGCGGGGGCGGCAGGGGTCCGGCGAGCCGGAGCAGGGCGCCGGCGGCGGCGCGCAGCCGGGGGTCGCGGGCGGAGGCGAGGAGGCCGCGGCTCTCGTCGGCGCGCTCCCAGATCAGTCCGGCGAGCCGGTCCAGGACCTCGTAGAGGTCGCCCTCGACGTCGATCTCCCCGGCCACCCAGGCGCGGGCCAGGCCGACTTCGCCCGGTTTCCAGATCATCCGGCGCAGCGCGCGACGGTCGCGGAGGACCAGGACGGGACCGTCCGCGGGGCCGGATTCGCTGCCGTCCCAGGCCCGCACCCGTACCGGGAGCGGCTCTCCCAGCAGGTCCTCGGCCAGTCTCGTCAGCCGCGTCGCGGCGTCGGCCATGGTGCAACACCTCCGTGATCTCGTGCCCCAGAAATGCCTGTCACCAAGGGAACACCGTCCGTGGGCGTTCCCAGTCCCGGCGCAACGCAACGAGTCGGCAAAACACGCGAAGGGCCGTCCGCACCACGGATGGCGGACGGCCCTTCGGGGACGAGCGGGGTGCTGCTTACGAGGCCTTGGCCTTCTCCTGCGCCGGGGCGGCCGGCGCGGGGGCGGGCTTGGCCGCCTCGTAGAACTCCTCGCGCGGCGTCTCCATGGCGCCGAGCGAGACGACCTCGCGCTTGAGGAACATGCCGAGGGTCCAGTCGGCGAAGACGCGGATCTTGCGGTTCCAGGTCGGCATGGCCATGCCGTGGTAGCCACGGTGCATGTACCAGGCGAGCCGGCCCTTGAGCTTGATCTTCACCTTGCCCATGACGATCATCGCGACGCCCTTGTGCAGGCCGAGGCCGGCGACGGCGCCCTTGTTGGCGTGCGCGTACTCCTTCTGCGGGAAGCCGCGCATGCCCGCCACCACGTTGTCGCCGAGGACCTTGGCCTGGCGCAGGGCGTGCTGGGCGTTCGGCGGGCACCAGGCGTTCGGGTTGCCCGCGCGGCGGCCGACCATGTCGGGGACCTGGGCGTTGTCGCCCGCGGCCCACGCGTAGTCGAGACCGTTGATCTGGAGCTTCTCGTTGCAGTCCACGTGGCCGCGGGGGCCGAGCGGCAGACCGAAACGGGCGAGCGCCGGGTTCGGCTTGACGCCGGCGGTCCACACGATCGTGTTGGAGTCGACCTCGAGGCCGTTCTTCAGCACGACGTGACCGTCGACGCAGGAGTCCATGGAGGTCTCGAGGTAGATCTCGATCCCGCGGCTCTCCAGGTGCTCCTTGCCGTACTGGCCGAGCTTGGGGCCGACCTCGGGAAGGATCTTGTCGGCCGCGTCGACCAGGACGAAGCGCATGTCCTCGCGCGACACGTTCTGGTAGTACTTCGCGGCGTCGCGGGCCATGTCCTCGACCTCGCCGATCGTCTCGGCGCCGGCGAAGCCACCGCCGACGAAGACGAAGGTCAGGGCCTTGCGGCGGACCTCCTCGTCGGTGGTCGAGTCGGCCTTGTCGAGCTGCTCGAGGACGTGGTTGCGCAGGCCGATGGCCTCCTCGATGCCCTTCATGCCGATGCCCTGCTCGGCGAGGCCGGGGATCGGGAAGGTACGGGAGACGGCGCCCATCGAGATGACCAGGTAGTCGAACGGCAGCTCGTACGCCTCGCCGACGAGCGGCGCGATCGTGGCGACCTTGCGGTCCTGGTCGATGGTGGTGACCCGACCGGTGAGCACCTCGGCTCCGCGAACGACGCGCCGCAGCGGGACGACGACGTGTCGCGGGGAGATGCTGCCGGCGGCGGCTTCGGGGAGGAAGGGCTGGTAGGTCATGTACGACCGCGGGTCGACGACCGTGACGGTCGCCTCGCCGAAGCGCATCTTCTTGAGGATGCGCCGAGCTGCGTACAGGCCTACGTACCCACCGCCTACTACGAGGATCCTGGGACGCTCCGTGGTGCTCATGCCATCGAGTATCCACCCCGTTGGAGGGGGGTGCTCGTGCGCCCCTTCACAAGGTCTGCGGATACCTCTGCTACACTGCGCGGCCCACGTGACCCAGGTCATGGTGGTGCAAAGGAACCGCGTGGCCTTGGCGAACGTTGTTCACCCCCCGTGAACTGCTCTGGAGAGCCTCCGTTAACAGCGTGCCGGCCCACCCGTTCACACGATGGAAACATCGAGCGAAGTAGGCGTTCCGCCTGCGAAAGGGCCCCGAGACCCCCCTCGGGGGGCCACAAGACCCTCCGGGGGCGCCATCGGGGCCCTTTTCCTTGTGAAGAACTTCACGAACCTTTTCCGACAGGCTGTCGCCGGACCCCTCCATAGGCGCCCGCTATGCCACGGATAGCGCGATCCCATCAAGAATGTCGTGCTCGCTGACCACGACTTCGCGGGCTCCGACCCGCTCGACGATCTCCCTCAGGACAAGGGCTCCGGCGATGATCACGTCCACCCGGCCGGGGTGGATGACGGGGATCGCGGCCCGCTCGTCGTGGGTGGAGGCGAGGAGCCGCTCGGTGACCTCCGCAACCTGGGCCGCCGAGATCCGGGCGTGGTGGACCTTGGCGGAGTCGTACTCCGGAAGGCCCAGCGCGATGGCGGCGACCGTGGTGACCGAGCCGGCGAGCCCGACGAGGGTTCCGGCGGAGGTCAGCGGCACCGTCTCGGCGGCCAGGTCGAGGGCGGCGCGGACGTCGGCGCGGACGGCCTCGGCCTCCTCGGCGGTCGGCGGGTCGTGCCTGATGTGCCGCTCGGTGAGCCGGACGCAGCCGATGTCGACGGAGCGGGCGGCCTCGACGTGCCGGTCGCCGGTGACGAACTCGGTGGAGCCGCCGCCGATGTCCACGACGAGGTACGTCTCCGCGCCCCGCAGCTCACCGGTGGCACCGGTGAAGGAGAACTCGGCCTCCTGGTCGCCGGTGATGACCTCGGGCTCGACGCCCAGAATGTCCACGACCCCGCGGACGAACTCGTCACGGTTCTCGGCGTCGCGGGAGGCGGAGGTGGCGACGAAGCGGACCCGCTCGGCACCGAGTTCCCTGATGACCTCCGCGTACTCGCGGCAGGCGGCGAAGGTCCGCTCCAGCGCCTCGGGGGCGAGCCGGCCGGTCCGGTCGACGCCCTGTCCGAGCCGGACGATCGTCATCCGCCGGTCCAGCTCGATCAGTTCTCCCGTCTCCGGGTGCACGTCGGCGACGAGGAGGCGGATGGAGTTCGTACCGCAGTCGATTCCGGCGACCCGGGTCACTCGGCGGCCTCCTCTTCGGCCTTGTCGGCGCACGGGTTCACGCACGGGCCCTTCGCCCACCACTCCGGCAGCATCGCGAGGGCCTCGTCGCCGAAGGGGTTGACGCCCGGGCCCGCCACGAGCGAGTGGCCGACGAGGACGTGCAGGCACTTCACGCGGTCGGGCATGCCGCCGGCGCTGGGGAAGCCCTCCAGGACCTCGATGGCGTCGCGGCGCGCGAGGTAGTCCTCGTGCGCGGCCCGGTAGGAGGCGGCGAGCTCCGGGTCGGTGGCGAGGCGGGCCTGCATCTCCTTCATGACCCCGTTGGCCTCCAGGGTGCCGATGGCCGAGGCCGCCCGGGGGCAGGTGAGGTAGTACGTGGTCGGGAAGGGGGTGCCGTCGGGGAGCCGGGGCGCGGTCTCGACGACGTCCGGGTTGCCGCACGGGCAGCGGTGCGCGATGGCGCGCAGGCCGCGCGGCGGGCGTCCGAGCTGCGCCTCGAAGGCGGCGACGTCCGCCTCGGTGGGCTCGGTGCGTTCGGTCTGCGGAGGGGGCGTTTCCATGTCTGCCTTGGTCGTCGGGGTCGTACGGGATCGGTGGGGGGTCGTACGGGTCGGTCGGCCGTACGGGTCGGTCAGGGGCGGTCGGCGCGGTCCACGCCGTCCCACAGGTTGTCGTACCAGGGGCGGTCCGCCGGGCCCTGGCCGCTGCGGGGCCGCGGCTCCGCGCCGGGGTCGTCGACGGTGAAACCGGTCTCGCCGGGCAGCACGTAGTGGAGGTGCTCGCGGGCGAGGCGGCGGACGTAGGCCGGGTCCTGGAGGCGGGCCTTCTCGTCCCGCAGTTCCTCGACCCGCCGGGCGGCCTCGGCGGCCTTCCGCTCCTGCTCGGCGATCTCGCCCTGCTGGGAGACGTAGCTCCTTATCGGATAGGCGAGCGCCACGACGAGGGAGCAGACGACGAGGGCGAGGAAGGCCGCGCGCCCGGTGAGCCGGGAACGGCGGGCCTGGCGGCGGCTCTGGGAGCGGTAGACGCGGGCGGCGGTCTGCTCACCGAGCAGCCTGATCCTGGTCGCGGTGGAGAACCGGTCCCGGGCCATGTGCGCGCCTCCCCTGTACGTGCGTACGTCCCCGCACACGGTACGGGACCGCGTGCGGGGACGTGCGGAGACGGGCTGTGTCAGCCCTTGTGCCGGTGCCTCAGTTCGCGGAGCGGAACCGCGGGAACGCGCTGCGGCCGGCGTAGACCGCGGCGTCGTCCAGGATCTCCTCGATGCGCAGGAGCTGGTTGTACTTGGCGACGCGCTCGGAGCGGGCCGGGGCGCCGGTCTTGATCTGGCCGCAGTTGGTGGCGACGGCCAGGTCGGCGATGGTGACGTCCTCGGTCTCGCCGGAGCGGTGGGACATCATGCACTTGAAGCCGTTGCGCTGGGCCAGCTCGACGGCGTCCAGGGTCTCGGTCAGCGAGCCGATCTGGTTGACCTTGACCAGCAGCGCGTTGGCAGCGCCCTCCTCGATGCCGCGGGCGAGGCGCTCCGGGTTGGTGACGAAGAGGTCGTCGCCGACCAGCTGGACCCGGGAGCCCAGCTTCTCGGTGATGGTCTTCCAGCCGTCCCAGTCGTCCTCGAACAGCGGGTCCTCGATGGAGACCAGCGGGTACGCGTCGACGAGCTCCGCGTAGTAGTCGGTCATCTCGGCGGCGGAGCGGGCCTTGCCCTCGAACTCGTAGGCGCCGTCCTTGTAGAACTCGGAGGCGGCGACGTCGAGCGCGAGCGCGATGTCCTTGCCGGGGGTGTAGCCGGCCTGCTTGATGGCCTCGAGGATGAGGTCCAGCGCCTCGCGGTTGGAGCCCAGGTTCGGGGCGAAGCCGCCCTCGTCGCCGAGGCCGGTGGAGAGGCCCTTGGTCTTCAGGACGGACTTGAGGGTGTGGTAGACCTCGGTGCCCCAGCGGAGGGCCTCGGAGAAGGACTCCGCGCCGATCGGGGCGATCATGAACTCCTGGATGTCCACGTTGGAGTCGGCGTGCGACCCGCCGTTCAGGATGTTCATCATCGGAACGGGCAGCAGGTGCGCGTTCGGGCCGCCCAGGTAGCGGAAGAGGGGGAGGTCGCTGGCCTCGGAGGCGGCGTGCGCGACGGCGAGGGAGACGCCGAGGATGGCGTTGGCGCCGAGCGAGGACTTGTCCGGGGTGGCGTCCAGGTCGAACATGGCCTGGTCGATCAGGCGCTGCTCGGTGGCGTCGTAGCCGACGAGCTCCGGGCCGATCTGCTCGATGACGGCCAGGACGGCCTTCTCGACGCCCTTGCCGAGGTAGCGGTTCTGGTCGCCGTCACGGAGCTCGAGGGCCTCGAACGCACCGGTGGAGGCACCGGACGGGACGGCAGCACGGCCGGTGCTGCCGTCGTCGAGGCCGACCTCGACCTCGACCGTGGGGTTGCCTCGGGAGTCCAGGATTTCCCGGGCTACGACGACGTCGATGGACGGCACGAGCATCTCCTTCTGGGATGTGACGCTAGGTGTGACGCATACGGCGCAAGGTCTCGTTCGCCTTGCGACAAGAGCCTAACCGGCCCGGGGGCTCCGGCCCGCCGGGCGCCCGCCCCGTGGGACGAAAAAGGACCCGGGGGCACGCATCCCGGGACGAACCACCCGGAGGTACTCGGGGGTAACAGACGGAACCCCGGTCCGGCGTGCACGGGGGGAGCACGCCGGACCGGGGTGGTCACCGCGGGAAGTTCGTCAGGACCGCGAGGCTCACTTCAGGTGGAGCTGCTGGCCCGGGTAGATGAGGTCGGCGTCCTCGACGACGTCCTGGTTGAGGTCGTAGAGGGTGGCCCAGCCGCCCTTGACGCCGTGCGTCTGGGCGATGGTGGCGAGGGTGTCGCCGGCCGCGACCTTGTACTCGCCGTCACCCTTCTTGACCTTCTTGCCGGTCGGGGTGGTGACGGTCTTGCGGCTCTCCTGGGCGGTGACGCTCCGGGGGGTCTCGCGGGCGGTCGTCTTCGGAGCCGTGCGCTTGGTGCTGCGCGTGGTCGGCTGCTCGGAGCGGCGCTCGGGCGAGGTGGTGGTGCCGGTCGGCTTCTGGGTCTCGGTGGTGCCGCCGCTGTAGGTGGCACGGGAGAGGCCGACGCCGCAGCTCGGCCAGGCGCCCTTGCCCTGGCCCGCGAGGACCTTCTCGGCGATGGCGATCTGCTGCGTCTTCGAGGCCAGGTTGGCGGTGGGGGCGTAGGCGGTGCCGCCGTACGCGGCCCAGGTGGAGGCCGAGAACTGCAGGCCGCCGTAGTAGCCGTTGCCCGTGTTGATGGACCAGTTGCCGCCGGACTCGCACTGGGCGACGCGGTCCCACTCGGAGGCGGTGGCGGCCGAGGCGGTGCCCGTGGCCATCAGCGGGGCGGCGACGGCGGCACCGGTGACGCCGACGAGCGTGACGACCTGGGTGGCCTTGGAGGGACGGCGGTGTTTGCCCTTGCCGGAAAACAGCATGGAAATTCTCCTCACCGACGCCTGCGAGGTGAGCTGTCGGGTTCGGGCCGAAGAGTTGCCCGGCCGCGTGTCCTAGCACGCGGCTTCACCCCAAGCCGAACGTCGGTCGTCTGTCTCGACGACCGGGGCCGGCACTTACCTTGGGTCCCCCGCTCCTGCCTACGGCGCTTACGCGACGACTGTTCCCATCGGCCGGCGGCAGGACTCGGCGTTCTCGGTCGACGGGGCCCGCGGTGGCGAGCGATGACGACCGTAGCCACACTCCTGCCGGAAGTTCAAAGGGGCGCATTGCGGAAATAACGCCCCTCCTTGCCTTCCGGCGGAGGGTGTTTGCCCAGGTGAGAGGTCACGGAACCAAATCTTCCGGACGAGCCACGCCAGTTGGGGCGAAGAGATCCATGTCTCACTTGAGCAGAACCGGACATTACCCCGCGAACTACCCGGCGGGCGGTGTCGAACCGATCGTCAGATCGAGGCTCTGACCAGGCAGGATGAGGTCCGGATCGGTGCCCACCGTCCGCCTGTTGGCGTCATAGAGGGCGGTCCAGCCTCCGGGCAGTTGCCTCTCCTGCGCGATGACGGTCAGGTTGTCACCGGGGCGCACCGTGTAGGCGTCCGAAGTGTCCTGACTGTCCGTTGCGCCCGCCCCGGCCGCCGGCGCGTCGGCCGCCGGGACCTTCGCCGGGGTTTCAGGGCTCTTGCCCGTCGGTGCGGCATGACGACCTGCTTCTGCGGAAGTGTCCGTCTTGCCGGTTTCCTCCGGAGCGGCCTCGCCCCGGTGCTTGCCGGTGCCGGGCACGCTCGACGGAGCGTCACCTTCCGCCGTACGGGGCTTTTCGGGCGTTCCGGAAGTCCCGGGCGTGTCGGAGGCGCCGGGAGCCGTCGGAGCGCTCGGCGCGGCCGGGTGGGTGGAGGCGTCCGGCACGGCCGGGTGGGTGGGGGCGGCCGTCCCGGCCGCTCCCGGCGTCCGGGAGGCCGTGGGGGCGTCCGGGGCCGAGGAGGCCGCGGGGGCGCCGGAAATCCGCGGCGCGGGCGCCGAGGCGGCCGGGGAGGAGGGAGGGGCCTGCACGGCGGACGGGGCGGGCGAGGCGGTCGGCGCGCCGGCCGTCCGGTTCGACTCCGGGGCGGGGCCCGACTCCTCCGGCGGCGTGACGGCCGGTCCCGGGTTCACCCCCGGGGCCTTCCCGTCGTTGCCGAGGCCGGCGATCGGGGCGCAGGTGGCCCAGTCGGTCGCGCCCGAGGCGAGCGCCTTCTCGGCCACCACGATCTGCTGGGCGCGGCTGGCCAGGTCGGCGCTGGGGGCGTAGGCGAGTCCGCCGTGGCGCTCCCAGCTCTCCTGGGTGAACTGGAGTCCGCCGTACATCCCGTTGCCGAAATGGGCACTCCACTGGCCGCCCGACTCGCACTCGGCCACCCGGTCCCAGGTGGCCGCGTCGGCGGCGGAGGCGGACCCGGTGGCGAGCAGCGGCAGCGCCATGGCGGATCCGGTCACGCCCGCCGCGACGACGAGAGCGGGGGCCTGACGGGGTCGACGGTGTCGTCCGTTCCCGGAGGGCATACGTACGCCTTTCGCGTGACGGCTGAAGACTGCCGCGAAACGTAGCGGCATTCGAACGTCCGTCACAAGTCGGTCGCCCCGCGATCACGTGAAGATCACACTTCTGACGCGCCCTCAGCTGGAGTCACCCGTGCGGAAGGGGAGAATTCCACCGGAAGCGTGCGCAAACCACGCATGATGAGCCCGCCGCGCCACCGCAGTTCGGCCGGGTCGGCGGCGAGCCGCAGGTCCGGCAGCCGGGTCAGCAGGGTGGCCACGGCCACCTGTCCCTCCAGGCGCGCGAGCGGTGCCCCGAGGCAGTAGTGGATGCCGTGCCCGTATCCCAGGTGCTGGTTGTCCCGCCGCGCCAGGTCCAGGGTGTCCGGCTCCGCGAACCGCGCCGGGTCCCGGTCGGCGGCGGCCAGGACCACCAGGACCGGGTCGCCCGCCGGGATCGCCTGCCCGCCGATGCTCAGGTCCCGGGTCGCGTACCGCCAGGTCGCCAGCTCCACCGGCCCGTCGAACCGCAGCAGCTCCTCGACCCCCGTCTCCAGGAGCCCGGTCTCGCCCGCCGCCAGGGAGGCCTGGAGCCGCTCGCGCTGCTCCGGGTGGCGCAGCAGCTGGTAGGTGCCGTTGCCGATGAGGTTGATGGTGGTCTCGAAACCGGCGAAGAGCAGCACGAAACACATGGCCGTGGCCTCGGCCTCGGTCAGGTGGTCGCCGTGGTCACTGGCCCGGATGAGCCCGGAGATCAGGTCGTCGCCGAGGTCCTGCCGCTTGCGGTGGATCAGCTCGGCGAGGTAGCCCCGGATCTTCTTCACCGACCGGGCGACGCCGCCGCGCGGCCCGCCGCCGTGCCGGATCATCATCCCCGCCCAGTCCCGGAAGTCGTCCTGGTCCTCGGCGGGCACGCCCAGCAGGTCGCAGATGGCGTAGATGGGCAGCGGGAAGGCGAAGTCGTGGATGAGGTCGGCCTCCCCCTTCTCCGCGAAGCCGTCGATGAGCCGGTCGGTCAGCTCCCGCACGCGCGGCGCGAACTCCGCGACCCGGCGCGGGGTGAAGGCCTTGGACACGAGTCGGCGCAGCCGGGTGTGGTCGGGCGGGTCGATGTTGAGCAGGTGCGTCATCAGCCCCGCGCTGCGCTCGCCCGGAATGCCGGTCTTGCCCGGTTCGGCATGGTGAACGGGGTTCTTGGAGAGCCGCTGGTCGGCGAGGGCCTGCCGGGCGTCGGCGTACCGGGTCACGAGCCAGGCCTCGACCCCGCTGGGCAGCCGCGTCCGGTGGACGGGGGCGTGCTCCCGCAGCCAGGCGTAGGCGGGATACGGGTCGGTGGCGAACTCCCAGGTGAAGAGTGCGGGCGCCGGGGGCGGGACCTGGGGCGGTACGGCGGAGGGCTCGGGGGGCGGTACGGGGGTGCTGCTCACCCCCCGACCGTACCGCCCGCCCCGCGCGGTCCCCTGGGCCCCCGACCTGACGTATGAGGATCGCGCACACCCTCCGTACAGGTCGGTGGCCTAGATTCCCCCCGTGGATGCCGAGCTACTCAGGAGCACGTTCGCGGTCGTCGAGAGACGGGCCGAACACGCCGTCGCCTTCTTCTACGCGCATCTCTTCCGCCACAACCCGGGCGTACGCGACCTGTTCCCCGCCGACATGCGGCCCCAGCGGGACCGTCTCTTCGCCGCCCTCACGCATGTGGTGACCCATCTGGAGGATCCCCGGCTCGCCTCCTACCTGACGCACCTGGGCCGGGACCACCGGAGGTTCCTGGCTTCTCCCCCGCTGTACGCCGCCGTCGGCACGAGCCTGCTCGCCGCCTTCGCGCAGACGGCCGGGGCGGCCTGGACGGTGGAGGCGGAGAAGGCCTGGAGCGAGGCGTACGGGCGGGTGGCCGAGCTGATGATCCGGGGCGCGGAGGAGGCCGCCGGGGCGGGGGAGCCCGCCTGGTGGGACGCAGACGTGGTGCGTCACGCGCGGTACGGCGAGGACCTGGCCGTCCTCACGCTCCGGCCACGCCGGCCCTTCCCGTACCGCCCGGGCCAGTACGTGAGCGTCAGTTCGCTGCGGGCCCCGCGCGTCTGGCGGACGTACTCGCTCGGCAACGCGCCCCGCCCGGACGGGACGGTGGAGCTGCATGTGAGCCGGGTGCCCGGCGGGGTGATGAGCACGGTCCTGGTGGAGGAGACGGGGCCGGGGGAGGTCCTGCGGCTCAGCGCGCCCGGGGGCGCGCTGACGGCGGACGGGCCGGCGGACGCTCTGCGCACCTATATATGCGCGGGTACGGGCTGGGCGCCGGTGAAGGCCCTCCTGGAGGAGGCGGCCGAGGGCGGGCCGGACCTGGAGGGGCGGCTGTTCGTGGTGGGGCGCGCGAAGGAGTACCTGTACGGGCGGGCGGACGCGGAGCGGCTGGGCGCGCGCCTGCCGGGTCTGAGCGTCACGTTCATCACGGCGGCGCCCGGCCGTCCCCGGGAGCAGGCGACCGAGCGGCTGCTGACGGCGCTGCGGTCGTGTGTCCGGTGGCCGGAGCACGAGGTGCGGTTGGCGGGGCCGCCGGGTTTCCTGCCGGAGGTCGCGCGGACGCTGGAGGAGCTGGGCGCGGACCCGGCCCGGATCCGGTACGACGCGCTGCCGCCGGTGGGCCGGTTCGCCGCCCGTCCGGCCACGCGCGCGGAATGGCTGCTGTCCCGCCCGCCGCTCCCCTGGCACGACCCGGCGGCCCGCGCCCCCCGCGAGCCCTGAGCGGGCCAGGGCCTTGCCCTACAGCCCTTCGGCCGCGCGGATCGCGTCGCGGTAGGCGCGGGCCGCCGCGCGCAGGGCCGCCTCCGGGTCCACGCCCTCGGCCTCTGCGCGGGCGGCGAGGTGGAGGAGCTCGTACCCGATGCCCTCTCCGGCCGGCGGGGGCACGTCGAGACCGGCGGTACGGACGCGGCCCGCGAGCTTCGCGGCGAGCGCGAGGCCGGGCTGCCCGAGCGGCACCCCGTCGGTGACGGAGTCCCGCTGCTTCTCGACCGCCTTGGTGCGCAGCCAGTGCGCCTTGACGTCCTCGGGGGTCTCGGCGGTGGCGTCCCCGAAGACGTGCGGGTGGCGGTGGACGAGCTTCTCGACGAGCGTTCCGGCGACGTCGTCCACGGAGAACGGCTCCTCGGGGTCCTCCTCGGCGATCCGCGCGTGGAAGACGACCTGGAGCAGGACGTCGCCGAGTTCCTCGCGCAGTTCCTCCCGGGTGCCGTCCTCGATGGCCTCGACCAGCTCGTACGCCTCCTCGATGCCGTACTTGGCGAGGCCCTTGTGGGTCTGCCGGGAGGACCAGGGGCACTCACGGCGGATGCGGTCCATGACCTGGACGAGGTCGAGGAGCCGGGCGCCCGGCAGGTCGTAGGAGCCGGGCAGCAGTTCCAGGTCGGGCATGGCGACCCGGCCGGAGCCGGCGAGGCGGGCGAGCCCGTCGGTGAGGTCGCGGTCGCCCTCGCCGGACGGCAGGACGAGGACGGTACGGCCTCCGGCGCAGGCGGCGACGAGTTCCCCGGCGGTGGGCCGCAGGTGCTCGACGGCGACGCCCGCCTCCTTCAGGTACGGCAGCTGGGGGTGGTGCGCGTCGGGGCAGAGCACCCGGTCCGCGCCGCGCAGCGCCTGCCAGGCGGGCCAGGACAGCAGTCCGGGCGCGACGCGGTGGCTGGCGGTGAGCAGGACGATGCGGCCGGGGCTCTCAGAAGTCACGTTCCGAACCTACCTCGCGTGACGAGACCCCCTCCACGTCCCTCCCCTGTCCCCGGCGAGTGAGCCGAAGGGCGCGCCGGGGGAACGGCCGCGAGCGCGCGCAGTCTCCCGAGGGACGAGGGAGGCGAGCACGGTCGGGGCCGTGAGTCCGGCTCGAGCGCCCGGAGGCGAACCGAGCCTGAAAATCAGCTTCCAGCTGCGGCGGCCGGGCCCCGGTCGGCCTGGCGGAGCCAGGGCACGCGGGCCGAGTCCGCGAGGCGGACCTGGGTGTCGTCCCAGGTGCCGTAGCGGGGGTTCACGTCGATGTCGAGTTCCTTGGAGGCGGCGGAGAAGACGTCCGTCAGCTTCTTCTGGCCCTCGGGGGTGTCGGTGGCGCCCAGCTTGGCGGCGATCTTGTTCATGAGGACGTTGCGCCGGACGACCTCGTCGATCTGGCCGGGGGCGACGCCCTGCTGCTGGAGGAGCATCGCTTCGAGCCGTTCCTGCCCGCCGCTCTCGCGGACGAACGCGGCGCGGGTCTGCTGGAGCTCGGCGCGGGTGGCGGTGACGCCCTGGTCGCGGGCGACCTTGTCCACAACGCGGTCGAAGATCATGCCGTTGAGCTTCTGGCGGCCGAGGTCTCCGGTGGCCCTGAGCAGTTCGGGGCCGTTCGGGGAGGCCTCCTGCGCGGTGCGGACGTCCTTCACCTGGGCCTGGAGGCCGGCGACGTCGATCCGCTGGCCTCCGACGATCGCCGCCGCCCCTGGGTGGGCGTCGCTGCCGCAGGCGGTGAGCAGCGGGGCCGCGGCGAGGATCGCGGCGGAGACAGAGAGCGCAGTGCGGCGGTGCAAAGGAGCCTCCCGGGCTGGTCGTGCGTCATGTTGAACGACCTTGCGGTGATCGATGGTAGGGAGTCGCCGGGGCCGTAGCCACTACTTCGGAGCGACTGTTTCCCACAACGACCCACCGGTCCGCCGGGTGTCGGCCCGTCCCTCCTGTTCCTGGAGCCCCGTCTCCGTTTCGGCGACGAGGTAGTGCGGCCGCCGTTTCACCTCGTAGTAGATGCGTCCGACGTATTCGCCGATGAGGCCGACCATGACCATCTGGACGCCGGCGAGGGCGGTGACGGCGACGAGGAGGGTGACGTAGCCGGGTGTGTCGACGCCGTTGAGGAGGGCGTCGCCGACGATCCAGGCCGCGTAGGCGACGGCGAGGGAGACGAGGAGGAGTCCGAGGTAGACGGCGGCCCGGAGGGGTTTGTTGTTGAAGGAGAGCAGGCCGTCGAGCCCGTAGTTGAGGAGCTTGCCGAAGGTCCACTTGGAGCGGCCCTGCTCGCGGACGGCGTTCTCGTAGGCGAAGGTCGTGGTGCGGAAGCCGACCCAGGAGAAGAGGCCCTTGGAGAAGCGGTTGTACTCGCCGAGGCCGAGGAGGGCGTCGACGGTGCGGCGGGAGAGGAGCCGGAAGTCGCCGACTCCGTCGACGAGTTCGACGTCGACGAGCCGGTTGATCGCCCAGTAGTAGAGCCGGGCGGTGAGGGTGCGGGTCACCCGGTCGCCCTCGCGGGTGCGGCGGGCGACGACCTGGTCGTATCCCTCGGCGTGCAGGGCGACCATGCGGTGGACGAGTTCCGGCGGGTGCTGGAGGTCGGCGTCCATGATGACGACGGCGTCGCCGGTGGCGTGCCGGAGTCCGGCGAGCATGGCGGCCTCCTTGCCGAAGTTCCGGCTGAAGGAGACGTAACGGACGCGGCCGGGGTCGGCGGCGGCGAGTCGCTGGAGCAGCGCGAGGGTCCGGTCGCGGCTTCCGTCGTCCACGTAGACCAGTTCGAACTCGCCGTCCAGGCGGTCGAGTTCCTTGGTCACGTGGTCGTGGAAGCGGTCGAGGACGTCCTCCTCGTTGAAGCACGGGACGACGATCGAGAGCAGCACGCGGACCACGACAACGGAGCCCGGTGACCCGGCCGGTCCGGGCGGGTGGCGGGCAGGCGACCATTGCGTGAACGGGCTCGCGGACCGCCTGTTTCCCGCCCGTTCGCTGACATATTCGACTCGTCATGCCGAAGTCGAACATCCCCGAGTCCGCCGGCGCCCGGCCCCTCCCCCCGTCCGCGCTCGCCGCCGTCCTGGCGGTGGTGGCCGTGTGCGGCGGGGACGCGGTCGCCCGGGTCTTCCCGTTCGGGCCGCGCCGCCGGGCGGTCAACGACCTGGCGAACCAGTTCGTGCCGTTCCACGCCTACCTCTGGGACGTGCTGCACGGCCGGACGCCCGGCGGCGGCTTCCCGCTGGACTGTCGGGCGGGCTGGGGCACGAGCTTCCTGCCGGACTACGGCACTTACCTGTCGAGCCCGTTCGCGCCGCTGGTGGCGCTGTTCCCGCGCGGGGACGTCGAGTACGCGGTGTACGCGGTGACCGTGCTGAAGACGGCGGTCGCGGCGGCGGCCATGGCGTTCCTGCTGCACCGGATGTACGGGCCGGGCCTCCCCGCGCGGTGGTGGCCGGGCGTCCTGGGCGCCGCGTACGCGCTGTGCGGCTGGTCGCTCGCGGAGGGCACGTACAACCCGATGTGGCTGGACGGTCTGATCGCCTTCCCGCTGCTGTGCCTGGTGGGCGAGTGGGTACGGGAGGGGCGACGGCCGCTGCTGGGGCCGCTGACGGTCGCCGTGTGCTGGTGCGCGAACTTCTACACCGCCCACATGGCGACGCTCGGCGCGGCCCTGGTGCTGCTGGTCCGCATCGCGACGGGTCCGGCCGGGCGGGACGTGCGGGTGCCCCGCGTCCTGGTGCGGGCGGTGGTGACCACCGTGGTCGGTGCCGGTCTGGCCGCGCCGGTCCTCGTCCCCGTCTTCCTTGGCTCGCTCCACGCCCACCCGGGCGTGGAGCGGGAGTTCGTCCCGGTGGGGGGTGCGGACGTGCTGGCCCGGCTGTTCCCGGTGACGTACAGCTTCGCGACCCCTGCGGCCTTCGTGTGCACGGTGGTGCCGCTGCTGGTGGCCGCGCTCCTCTTCCGCCGGGACGTGCCGGGCCGGGAGCGGTGGCTGTGGCCGGGGCTGTGCGCGGCGGTCGTCGCCTCGACGCAGTGGGGGCCGGCGCATCTGGTCTGGCACGCGTTCGCCACCCCGAACGGCAGCCCGTACCGGCAGACGTTCGTCCTGTCCGGTGTCCTGGTGCTCGCCGCCGGGGCGGCGCTCGCCCGGGGACTGCCGGACCGGCGGGCGCTGTTCGGCGGGACGGCCGTCGTGCTCGTCCTGGCGGCGGGCGCGCTGCCGAGTGCGCTGCTGACCCGCTGGGCGCTGCTCCTCGGGCTCGCGGGCCTGGCGGCGGTGGCGGGGGCGCTGATGCTGCCCCGGCGCGGGCGGTACGGGCTGCTCGCCGCGCTGCTGGTGGCGGGCACCCTGGTGGGGCAGGCCGCCGCGACCACGGCGCACGCCGACCGGGAGCGCCTGGCCCACCTGGACGACTATCCGCCGTGGGGGCCGGAGCACGCGCGGCGGGCGGCGGCCCTGGCGGCGGCCGACGGCTGGCCCGCGTACCGCACGGACCCGGGGCTGCCCCGGGTGGCGGGCAACGATCCGCTGCTCCTGGGCGGCCAGGGTGCCGCGTACTACAGCAGTCACACCCCGGCGGTCCTGACGAGGACGCTGGCGGCGCTCGGCGGCGGCTGGACCTCGCGCGGCCGGAACCTGCTGTCGCTGGACAACCCGGTGACGGACGCCCTGTTCGGGGTGGGGGCGCGCTGGCGGGACGGCCGGGTGGTGCGTCACGGCACCTTCCTGCCGCTGGTGACGGTACGGCCGCCGGGTCCTGGTCCGGCCTACGGCCCGTTGCCGTTCCGGAACCAGGAACTCCTGCTGGGGGCCCGGGTGTACGGGGCTCCGCGCGCCGGGGCCTGCCCGGTCGGCAGCGAGGTGTTCCTGTGGGCGCCGGACGCCACGGGCACGGCCCGGCTCGGCGCCAACGCCCCGGTCCGGCTCCTCGGCGGGCAGCCGAAGCGGCGGGCGGCCCTGGTCTCGCTGGGCGTGCAGCGGGTGGCGGGCGAGCGGCCGTCCGGTCCGCGCGGCGAGCTGGGCTGCCTGGACCACGGAAGGCTGCGGGCGGCGGTGGCGGCGCTGCGCACCCGGGCGGCGGTCTCGGTGTCGCTCACCGCGCACGGCCTGCGGGCCGTCCTCCCGCCGGGCGTGGGCGGCGGCACGGCGGTCGTGGCGGCCCCGCGCATCGCGGGCTGGAGTTGTGCGGGCGCCCCGGCGCGCTCGTACGGCGGTCTGCTCGCCGTCCCGGTGACTCCCGGGCGGACGTCGGTGAGCTGTTCCTTCCGGCCTCCGGGCCTGCGGGCGGGCCTGGCGGCCGGAGCGGCGGCGCTGGTGACGCTCCTGGCCCTGCGGGCGGGCGCCCGTACGCGCGCGCGTGCCCGGGCCCGGTCAGGGTCCGCAGGGGGAAGGGGCCCGGCAGCGACGGGCGGCGGCGCGGGTGCCTGAGGTCGTTCCCCGCCGGGGCGGCCGGCGACGCCCCGGTGGAGGGGTCCGCCTCACGGGAGGCGGCACCCGGTCGGTGGGACCGGCTCAGACGCGGGGCGCGCGGCGCATCGCCCACAGGGTCGGGCCGCCGCCCGGCAGGGCGTCCTCGCCGAGGACCTCGAAGCCGAAGTGCTGGTAGAAGGGCAGGTTGTCGGGCTTGGAGGACTCCAGGTACACGGGCATGCCCGCCGCGTCGGCCCGGGCGAGGCCGGAGCGCAGCAGCGCGGCCCCGTGCCCCTGACCACGGGCGGCCGGGTCGGCGCCGACGACGGCCAGGTACCAGTGCGGCTCCTTCGGCCCGTGCTCGACCGCCGCCTCGACGGCCGCGCGGAACAGCGGGGCCCGGTCGCCCAGGATGTCGGTCAGTTCGGCCACGGTCTCCGCGTCCGGCACGGCCTTGTCCTGACCCTCCGGGGCCACCCAGAAGGCGGCGGCGGACTCCGTGCGCTCGCACACGCCGTGCCGGAGGTACTGCCGGGTGAACAGGGTGGTGAAGTAGCGGCGCAGGCCCGCCTCGCGGGTGGTCTCCCCGGGGAAGAACCAGCGCATCATCGGGTCGTCGTCGAAGGCGTCCGCGAGGATGCGGCTGATCAGGTCCGCGTCGTCGATCGTTGCCGGTTTCGGCGTGTTCGTCGGGGTCATACGGCTCATTCTTCACCCCTTGACGATCTTGAAAGGACGGGGGGCGCCCGCCTCCGCGCCTCCTGCGCGCCCTAGGCTGACCCTTTGCGCGCCGCCCCTCCTCAGGCCGCCCGCTGCCTCGCGTCGGCGACGCAGCGGGGGCATGTGCCCGGTTCCCTGGCGCGGAAGACGCGTTCGCAGGAGTCGCAGTCCTGAAAGGGTTCGGGGCGCGGGACCTCCCGGCGCGCGGCCGGGAGCGGGGGCGGCAGCAGGGTTTCCAGGCGGTGGGCGAGGAGGCCCGCCGGGTGCTTCAGCCGGTCCGGCAGGGTGGCCGTGAGGGTGCGGGTGACCGCGTCCGGGGTGGCGCCCCGGGCGAGCCAGGTGTCCACGGCCGGGGCGAGGCGGTGCACGTCCCGGGCGGAGAGCAGCAGCCGGGGGTCCTCGTGCCGCAGGCCGAGGAGGAGGTCCGCGGCCGGTCCCTCGGGGAGCGGCACCGGCTCCGTGAGCGTCCTGACCCGCGCGGGCCGCCCGGAGGGGTGCGCAGGGTGACGGGCGCGGGGGCCGCCGGCTCCCCGGCGCGGTCACACCCGCATCCCGGGGCCGGATCCGGCTCGGGGTCCGGCTCGGGGTCCGGCTCCGGCTGAGGGGGGCGTACGGCGGCGGGCTGGTTGTAGAAGGTCGTACGGGTCACCAGGCGGCCGTCGGGACGCCGTTCCCGGACCCGGGTCAGGTAGCCGCACCGCTCCAGCGCGCGCAGGGCGGCGGCGATGCGGATCGCGCCCTCCTCGAAGCGCTCGCTGAGGATCTTGACGCCGATGCGGGTGCCCGCCGGGAGCGACTGGATGTGGACGGCGAGGCCGATCGCGGTCAGCGAGAGCTCCTCGTGCTGGGCGAGGTGGTTGCCGACGACCACGTACTCCCGCGTGTGGGGGACGATGACGTGGATGACGCCCCCGCAGAAAGCGGGCGCGCTAAGGTGCTGGGTATCCATCGGGAAGGCGTTCACTTCCTCGTTGGTCAGGCCCTCGATCGGGATGCCAGTCCCGGCCGGGGGCCGAACTTTTTCAGTTGGGTCGCCGCGAGCATATGCCAGGCAACCACCGTGAAATCCAGCTCCGTTGGAAGAGTTCCCTCGTCCGGGTGACAGCGGCTCAGGTGTCGCCGCGCGGGGAGGCTGGAGGGGTGGGTGGGTACTTTCCCCGGTACTTGGGAGATGTCCCGCGACCCCGGGTCACGGGATCGCGGGACCCGGTCGGCTCCCCCTCGGGATCCGGTGCGGGACGGGCGCGGCGGATGCGGCCGAGGGGGTGGAACGGTTCGTTCCGGTACGGGGTCAGAACCGCTGCCCGACGCGGCCCTGATGCTCCAGGACCCGCCGGATTTCGGACACGAGCGGGTGGTACGGGCCGTAGGCGCGCTCCGCGTCGAGGAGCAGCCGGTGCAGCTGCGCCTGGCCCGAGGAGTGGTCGCCCGTCGCCACGAGCAGCAGGCCGACGCGGCGGCGGATGTCGAAGGCCCGGCCGGGGTCCGGATCCTGCTCGTAGTAGGGCAGGACCGCGCGGTACTCGGCCAGCGCCGCCGCCGTCTCCCCGATCTGCTCCAGGCACAGCGCGGCGTCGTACCGGAACTGCAGCGTCTGCGCGTCCGCCGGACCCGCCTCCGCGTCCCGGTCCTCCGCGAGCCGGCGCAGCTCCGGGAGCGCCCGGCGGTACTGGCCGTCGTCCATCAGCGTGGAGGCGTACTGCTTGCGCAGGATGCGGACGACGGGGGACCGCTCGCCGTGCTCGGCCGACGCGGCGGGCAGGATGCCGCCGAGGACGTCCACGGCCTGCGTCAGCGCCCCCTCCCCCAGGAGCCGCTTGACCTCCTCCACGGCCGCCGCCACATCGGGCCGCGCCGGGCCGGGCACCGGCGTGGAGCCGTACGTCCGCGGGTCGGCGCGCGGATCCGTACGGGGGCCCGCGGAGACGGCCGGGGGCACGGGGGGCGGGGCGGGCACGGCCGGTGCCGGGGGCGCGGCCGGGCGGTCCGGCCAGGGGGCGTGCGGGCGCAGGAACGGCCGCGTCGGGTCCATCGGGCCCGCCGGGGCCCCGCGCGCGGGCAGCAGCGGCAGCAGGTGCTCGTACACCTCGTGCGCGCCGGACGGCCGGTGCCGCGGATCCTTCGCAAGGAGCCGCAGCACGAGCGCCTCCAGGGCCTCCGGGACCTCGGGGCGCGTCCGCCGGACCGGGACCGGGGGCTCGTACAGGTGCCGGTGGAGCACACCGAGGGCCGTCGAACCCGCGAACGGCACGTTGCCGCTCAGCAGTTCGTGGAGGAGGACACCCAGCGCGTACAGGTCGGTGGAGGGTCCCACGGCGCCGCCCATGGCCTGCTCGGGGGCCATGTAGGCGGGGCTGCCGATGGGGGAACCGGTGTGCGTGAGGCGGGTGGTGTCGGTGTCGAGAACGGAGGCGACGCCGAGGTCCAGGACGACGACCGAGCCGTCGGGACGGACCATCACGTTCCGCGGCTTGAGGTCGCGGTGCACGATCGGCACCGCGTGCACGGCGGCCAGCACCGCGCACAGCTGGGCGGCGACACTGACCGCCCACTGCCACGGGTACGGGTCGTGCTCGGCGAGGTGGTCGGCGAGGTCCGCGCCTTCCACGTACTGCATGACGAGGTACAGGTCCTCGCCGTCGCTGCCGGCGTCGTGGACCGTCACCAGGCCCGGATGGGCGACGCGGGCGGTGACCCGGCACTCGCGCACGAAACGGCGCCGCATCTCGTCGGCGGCGGTGGCGGGGCCGGTGATGGCGGCGGGGCGGAGCAGCTTGACCGCGACCCGGCGGTCGAGCCGGCCGTCGTACGCGGTCCACACCTGGCCCATGCCGCCCTGGCCGATGACGGTGGCGAGCTCGTAGCGCCCGCCGATGACACGGCCGTTCATCGGCGGCCCTCACCGTCACCGGGGTCTCGGGGGTCCTTGCGCAGGAGGTCGCTCAGCTCGTCCAGCTCGGCCCGCACCTGCTCGATCCGCGCCCCGCCGACCACCGGCGGCGGGCCGACGGACCCATCGGACGGGAGGGAAGTGACCGGCGGTGCGGGGGTGACGGACGGGGTGGAGGTGTACGGGTTGGGGGCGGTGACCGGGCTCGGCACCGTGACCGCGTGCGGGGCCGCGCCCCCGGTCCAGTCGCGGGCTCCGGCTCCGTACGGCGGGGTGCCGGAGGCGGCCCGGTCGAAGTGCCGGATCTCCCCCACCACGTAGTACGCGACCGACCCGGCGGCCAGCGTGACGATGAGACCGACGCCGAGGACCGCCTCCAGGTCGGTGGACTCCTCGCCGGTGACGCCCATGAAGACGAAGAGTCCCGCCGCCACGGCCAGCGTCAGCCCGAACAGCACCCAGTCCAGCTTCCTGCGGGTGAGGACCGCGAGCCGCAGCAGCGGCGCCCACGCCAGGAAACCGCAGCTCAGCAGCGGAAGCGCGATGAAGAGGACCCGCAGCGCGACGAGGCCGCCGGAGGCGGGGCCCTTCGGCGACGGGGGCGGCTGCGGGGGGCCGTACATGGGGCGCGCTCCTGCTCGGACGGACGGATGCGGAGACGAGCGTATACACGACGGCCGACAACGGTTCCGCCTTGTGCGGAACCGTTGTCGAACAGATCACCCGGTGTGGCTCCGGCGAGGTCGCCCGCCACCCGGTTCCGGCCGAGGGGGCCCGCCGGAAGGGTGCGGGTCCCGGCCCGCCCGCCCCCGCCCTACGGCCTCACCGTGCCGTTCGCCAGGCCGTCGTGGAGGCCCTGGACGAGCTGTTCGCCGAGGCGGGCGGTGAGGCGGAGGGACTCCTCGAAGTCGGCGAGGGCGCGGAAGCGGGCGCCGTAGGTGCGCTGTTCGCGCAGGGGGAGCCTCGGGAGCTGGAGGCGGCGGACGTCGAGGCGGGTGGCGGTGGAGGCGTAACTGCTGGCCTGGCGGGTGTTGGCGGTGGCCCGGAGGAAACCGGCGAGGAACCAGGGGTCGAGCGTCGCCGGATCGGGGCGCAGGAGCTGGAGGTTGCGGCCGAGGGCGGCGCCGGCCGTGGCCGCGTCGACGACCCGTACGGCCGAGCCGCCGCCGAGGACCGGGACGACGACGTCACCGGCGGCGAGCAGAACCGGTTCCTCCGGCGGGCCGTCCGGCAGGGTGCCGGACGGAAGCTGGGCGGCGAGGACGTCGTGGTCGGTGAGGACGGCGACGGGGGTGCCGGCGCGGGCGGTGCCCGCCCCGCCCGGGCGCAGGGTGAGCGCGCCGGCCCGGGCGAGTTCGCCCACGGTCGTCGTGGGCCAGCGGACCGGCCCGCCGGAACCGGCCGGCGCCGGTCCGTCCACGGGCGGCGGGGTCAGTTCCCGGGTGCGGCGCAGGGTCTCGGTCAGCCGCTCGCGCACCCCGGCGAGCTGGTCCGCGTCCTCGGCGGCGGCCGGTGGCGGGAGGTGCCGGGCCGGGGCGAGGTCCACGTCGTCGTCCAGCAGCTCGATGACGGGCACGGAGCGGGCGGCGCCGGGGGTGCAGGTGACCGTCCCGTCCCGGTCGAAGGGCGTCCAGGCGTCGAGGACGGCGGTGTGGACGGTCTGCCAGTCGAGCCGGTCCCGGCCGTCCCTGCCGTCCCTGCCGCCCGCCGTGGCGTGCTCGGACGCCGCGTCCACCAGGAGGAGTTCGGCCGGGGGCCGCCCGCCGGGGACGGGTTTGCGGAGCACCCAGAGGTGGAGCGGTACGCCGTACGGGGGCGCGGCACCGGCCGGGAGGGCGACGACGGCCCGCAGGGCGCCGCGCCGCAGCAGGTCGGCGCGGATGCGGCGGCCGGAGCGGCGGGAGGCGGCGGCGGGAGGCATGAGGAGGACGGCGGTGCCACCGGGCCGCAGCCGGGCCAGGGCGTGCTGGACCCAGGCGAGTTCGGACTCCGTACGGGCCGGGAAGCCGTACTCCCAGCGCGGATCGTAGGCGAGTTCGTCGTGGCCCCAGTTGCGCTCGTTGAACGGCGGGTGGCAGAGGACGGCGTCGGCGGTGAGGGCGGGGAAGGCGTCGGCGCGCAGGCTGTCGCCGCCGCGCACGCGGATGTCGGCGTCGGTGGAGAGGGCCAGCCGGAGCGCGGTGAGGGCGGCGAGGTCGCGGTCGGCGTCCTGGCCGTGGAGGGCCGCGGGGCGCTCGACCGCCCGCAGCAGACCGCCCGTGCCGGAGGCCGGGTCCAGGACGGTGGGGCGGGCGGTCCCGTGGGCCTGGGGGCCGGTGGGCACGGCGAGCTCGGCCATGAGGGCGGCCGGGCCGGGCGGGGTCAGGGTGTACTGGCGGGGGTTGGCGTCCAGGTGGCGGCCGAGCAGGAACTCGAAGGCCTGCCGGGCGCCGGTCTCGGCGGCCAGTTCGGCGGCGCCCCTGAGGAGGGGGACGGACGGGGCGAGTTCCACGGGCGCGGGGGTGCGGACGGCCCGCACGGGGCCGAGCCGCGCCGTGAGCGTCTCCTCCAGGGCGAAGGGCAGGGCGTCGGCGAACCGGCCGTCGGGGAGGGCGGCCAGCGTGGACCAGGCGGCCGACCTGTCCCGTACGAGCAGGAGCCCGCAGCCGGCGTGGACGAGGGCGGCGACGGCTCCGGCGGGGTGGCCCGCGATCTGCTGCCAGACACGCTCCCGGAGCGGGACCTCGGCCAGTTTTCCCTGGTCACGAAGCCACTGTTCGACCTCGGCGAGGGCGAAGGAGGGGCTGGTCTCGGTGCCGCCGACGGGCTTGGGGAAGTCGGCGTGGCGCCGCCGCCAGTTGCTCACGGCCGCGCGGCCGACCCCGGCGAGCCGGGCGATCCCGGCGGCCGTCACCTCGGTCGTACCGGCGCCGGACGGGGCGGTGGCCGGTGCCGGGTCCGGCACCGACGAGCCGGTCGTGGGCGGGTGCGTCCCGGCCGGGCTCGGCTCCGCCGCACCGGTCGTGGCCGGGCTCGTTTCCGTCGCGCCGGGTGTCGCCGGGTGCGTCCCGGCCGCGCTCGCCTCCGCCACGCCGGGTGTTGCCGGGCTCGCTTCCGCCGTACCCGGTTCGGCCGCGCTGTCCGGCTCCTGACGCATGCTGGCGCTCCCCTGGCTCGTCCCTGACCTCTGACTCGTCCTCGTGTGTCGCCGATCTTACTGCGGAAGGCCGCTCGCACCCCTTCACAGCGTGAGCAAGGTTGTTTTTCGTGAACCGTGTTGACTCGGTTCACAAGCTCTGCTGTGATTGATCCATCGCGTCAGGCATCTCCAAGGTCCGGGAGGACACCACCCATGTCGTACGACACGCAGGTCCCGCCGTCCCCGCAGGCCGTCATGCGCAACGGCCTCGGCACCGCGGCGCTGATCCTCGGCATCATCGGCACCCTCGCCGGACTGATCCCGCTCCTCTTCTGGCTGGCCGGCATCCTCGGCCTGATCGCCCTGATCCTGGGCCTCGTCGGAAAGGGCCGGGTCAAGCGCCGGGAGGCCAACAACAAGGGGGTGGCGCTCACCGGCGCGCTCCTGGGCCTCGCGGCCCTGATCCTGTCGGTGGTCGGCGCGGTCATCACCTTCACGGCCGTCAGCGACGCGGTGAAGGAGATCGACAAGGCCGTGAAGGACGCCGCGCCGCAGGACCCGTCCCCGCAGAGCTCCGCCTCCGGCGGCAAGGGCGGGGCGAGCGCCGCTCCCGACGCCGGCAAGGGCGGCGGCCTCGCGGCCGGTGACACCTCCGTCTACGACGACGACCTGAAGGTCACCGTCTCGGACCCGAAGCCGTACACGCCGGGCGAGTTCGCGGTCGGCCACACCAAGGGCAACAAGGCCTACCAGTTCACCGTCGTGATCGAGAACGGCGGCAAGGAGAAGTTCGACGCCGTGGCCGTCACCCTGGACGCCCGGGCCGGCAAGGACGGCGTGACCGCCGAGCAGATCTACGACGGCAAGGTCGGCGAGGGCTTCAGCGGCACGATCCTGCCCGGCAAGAAGGCGACCGTCACCTACGCCTTCGACGCCCCGGCGACGGCCAAGAACCTCACCGTCGAGGTCAGCCCCGGCTTCGACTACAACGCGGCGCAGTGGGAACTGAAGGTCGGCTGACCCCAGCCACCGGAAGGACCGGGGCCCTCACGGGCCCCTCTTCCCGTCCCCCTCCCCCGCACCACCCGGCAGCACCGCACACCGCACCACCCCGGAGACCCCCATGCGCGCCCCCCGCCGCCCCCGCCCCGTCCGTACGGCCTTCGCCGGCGCTCTGTGCGCCGCCCTCGCGGCGGGCGCCGCCGCCTGCGGGCCGTCCTCCACCACAGGGACCGCCACCACGGGGACCGGTGCGGGCACGACCTCCCCGGCCACCCCGGCGGGCCCCTTCGGGGACCTGACCGGCGCCCTGATCGCCGACAAGGCCATGGCGGCCACCCGGGACGCCAGGTCGCTGACCATGGACATCTCCCTGACGACCGCCGACGGCCCGATCAAGGCCTACGTCTCCGCCGACACCGCCGGGAAGTGCTCCGGCACGATGACGGTGGGTACGGCCGGCACCGCGGAGCTGATCAAGCCGGACGCCACCACGGCGTACATCCGCTTCGACGAGGCCTTCCTGCGGGAGGAGTCGAAGGGCGAGTCCCCCGAGGTGCAGGCGGCCGTGCTGAAGGAACTCAAGGGCCGCTGGACGAAGATGGCCGTGAGCGACCCGGACGCCCGGGACATGGTGGAACTCTGCGACCTGAAGCGGCTGCTGTCCACCTTCGAGGGCGGCAGCGGCGCCGTGAAGGGCCGGGAGACGACGGTCGGCGGGCGGAAGGCGCTGACCCTCACGGAGAAGGACGGCGCCGAGACGTACACCCTCCACGTCGCCACCGAGGGCACCCCGCACCTGCTGCGGATCGCCACCACCGGGGGCGAGGAGCCCATGACCGTCACCTTCTCCGGTCACGGCAAGCCCGTCACCGCGCGGGTGCCCGCCGCGAAGGACGTGGTCGACCCCGCCGGGTGACGGCCGCGCGGGCCCGGCGGGCGGGCGGCCGGCCGCCGGGTGGTCACAGCCGGTGGCGCACCCACACGTTGGGCTCGACGTAGACCGCGTAGCCGCGTGAGGCGTCGCAGTGGACCGGGACCAGCGCACCCGGCACCTCGACCGGGCCGTCCGCGTCGAACGGCAGGCCCGTCCAGGCGCGCCACTGGCCGAGCGAGCCGGAGACCGTCATCGAGGCCGGGGCGACCGCCTCGATCGTGCCGCCCGCGCGGACGTGGACGCGCAGCCACGGGTCGTGCGGAAGACCGTCGGACGCGCGGGTCCGGAAGGCGTACTCGTGGATGGAGGCCCCGGCCTCCCGGTGCTTGCCGTTCGGGCGGACGGGGGCGACGAGTTCCTTGAAGCCGAGCCCGGCGGCGTTCTCGCGCAGAGCGGCCAGCATCCGGTGCGAGATGCCCCGGCCGAGCGCCGAGGTGTCGACGGTGATCTCGATCGCGCTCACGGTGTCGGCCTCCCGCCCGTGCCGCAGATCGGAGAACGCCCACGTCAGGACCTCGTCCCAGCCCCGGTCCGGCAGTTCGCGGCGGCCGTCGGCGTCGAGCCGGAAGGGAACGCTGAAGCCCCGGGCGACGACCTTGCCCTCCGCGTCGGTCGCGACGAGCACGTACTGCGGCAGTTCGCGCGCGATGCGCCCCATGTTCGCCCAGCCGACCGGGTCGTAGAGCATGAACTCGGGCCACAGATCCTTCATGGACCACATCGGCCCTTCGAGTTCCGGGCGTTCGGCGAGGGTCGTGATGCGGAGGTCCATGCGGGCAGGCTAGTGATCATGCCCACCCCCGCCCAAACGTTTTTCCTGCCGGGCCCCGGGCCCCGCCCCTCACCGCGCCGCGCCCGCCACCAGGTGGTCCCCGAGGCGGCTGCGCCGGTACAGGACATGGCGCCCGTCCCGCGCCCGGGTGACCAGCCCCGTCGCGTACAGGACGCGCAGATGCTGGGAGACGGCGCTCGGCGTCACCCGCAGCCGGCGCGCCAGTTCCACCGTGGGCAGCGGTTCCTCCAGCAGACGCAGGAGTCCCGCCCGGGGCGCGCCGAGCAGGGAGGCGAGCGCGGTGGCGTCCGGGGAGGGGGCCTGGTCCCACAGGGTCGCCACGCCCCGGCTGGGATAGACGAGGCTCGGCGGTTCGTCGCGGCTGACGGGCGGCGCGGGCTGGTGGACGAAGACCGACGGCAGGAGCAGCAGTCCCCGGCCGGCGGCCACCACGCGGTGACTGCTGATCATGTTGCCGATGAACAGCTCGCCGTCGTGCCAGCGCAGGTGCGGGTGCATGTCCGCGAACAGCAGCCGGGCGCCGCCGAGGGCGAGCTGCCGGGCGCGGTAGGTCATGTCGGCCTCCAGCACCAGGCGCATCCGTGGCCACATCGGTGCGACGGCGGTCTTCCAGTACCGCCGCAGGACCTCGCAGACGGCCTCCCGCAACTCCACGACACCCTCGTCGCCGCCCGCAGCCGCGCGCAGCGGCGCCGGGAGCGGGTCCGGCGCGTGGGCGAGCAGCAGATCGCGGCGGACCTGGGCGGGGTGGGTGCGGCGGACGACGGCGAGTTCCTCCTCGAAGGAGGGGGCGAAGCCGGTGGGGTTGGGGGTGAGGAAGTCGGGCAGGGTACGCCGCCGGGCGACGAGCGCCATGAGGAGGCCCGTGTCGAGGCCGCCCAGCTCACCGATCACCGACCGGCGCCAGGGCAGGTGCAGCGCGGAGAGCCCCGGATCCTGGAGCACCCGGAGGCTGAGCAGGGTCTCGTGCAGCGGGGAGAGCGCGAAGCGGGTGTCCGCGAGGTCCTCGACGCCGAGCACGAAGCTGATCATTAAGCCATACGCTACATCGATTGGCGCCGGGGCTCCGATGCCGTGGACTTCGCCCATGACACCACGAACGCGCGGGGGGCGTACGGCACCGGCGGGCGGGGCGGGGGCCACACCGGCGGCCGGGACCCCGCTGGGCCGCCGACTGACCCTGCTCTTGGCTCTGACCTGCGCGTTCGCCGTGGGCAACCTCTACTTTCCGCAGGCGCTCACGCCCCTCGTCGCCGCCGACCTCGGCGTCTCCGCCGACACCGCCTCGGCCACCGTGACCGCCACCCAGGCGGGTTACACGGCGGGCATGTTCCTGCTGGTGCCGCTCGGCGACCGGCTCGCGTACCGCCCCTTCCTCGTCGTCCTGCTCGTCCTGACCGGCGGGGGCCTGCTCGCCGCGGGCTGCGCCCCCACGCTGCCGCTCCTCGTCGCCGCGAGCGCCCTCGTCGGGTTCACCACGGTCGCGGCGCAGGTGATCGGTCCCATGGCGGCCGGTCTCGTCCCCGCCGACCGCCGGGGCGCGGTGCTCGGCACGCTGCTGAGCGGTTCCATCGGCGGCATGCTGCTGGCCCGCGCCTTCGGCGGCACCCTCGGCGAAGCCGCCGGCTGGCGGGCCCCCTATCTGGTGGCCGCCGCCCTCGTCCTGGCCCTGGCCCTCGTCCTGGCCCGCGCGCTGCGCACCACCGCCCCGGCGCCCCCGGGCGCGGCGGACCGGTCCTACCCGTCACTCCTGGCCGAGGCGCTGCGGCTGCTGCGCGCCGAACCGGACCTGCGGCGCTCCGCACTCCAGCAGGCGGCGGTCTTCGGCGGCTTCTCGGCGGTCTGGACGTGCCTGGCGCTCCTGCTCACCGGCCCCGCCTACGGCCTGGGCGCCCCGGCCGTGGGGCTGCTCGCCCTCGTCGGCGGCGCCACCATGCTGTGCACCCCGTTCGCCGGCCGCCTGGTGGACCGCCACGGCGCGGACCCGGTGAACCGCGTCTGCGCGCTGGGCGTCCTCCTCGCCGCCGCGGTCCTGGCCGCCGGTGTCCTGGGGGGCGCGCCGGGCCTGATCGCCCTGTTCGCCGGCACCCTGCTGCTCGACATCGCCCTCCAGGCGGGCAGCGTCGCCAACCAGGCCCGCGTCTACGCCCTGCGCGACGACGCCCGCAGCCGCCTCAACACCGCCTACATGTCCTGCGCCTACCTGGGCGGCACCCTGGGCTCCTGGCTCGGCACCCGCGCCTACGCCCTGACCGGCTGGTGGGGCGTCTGCGCCCTCGTCTCCCTCCTCGCCCTGCTCCCGCTCGCCCTCACCCGGGGCCGCGCGGTGCCGGTCCGTCAGCCGCCGCACTGACGGGCCATCGCCCGCTTGTCGGGCTCGGTGACCGGCAGTTCGTACGCGAGGGCGACCTGCGCGAAGCGGACCGCGTAGGCGCACCGGACGCTTTTGTCGGGCGGGAGCCAGGACGCCGGGCCGGAGTCGCCCTTGGCCGCGTTGGCCCGGCCCTCGACCGGCAGCAGGTTGAGCGTGTCGTTCGCGAACCGCCGGCGCTTGCTCTCCGGCCAGCGCGAGGCGCCCATCTGCCAGCTGTACGAGAGCGGGACGACGTGGTCTATCTGCACCTCGGCGGCCTTCTGCTTGCGCCAGGCGAGGGTGCGTCCGGTGTACGGGTCGTCCAGGGTCATGGCGACGACCACGCAGTCGGATCCGTCGCGGAAGCGGAGGTCGCGGCCGTCGCGGCGCAGGAGGTCGTTGCGGGTGTCGCAGCCGTTCCGGGCGAAGGGCACCCCGTCGGCGGTGTCCGCCCACGCCCGGCCGAACTTCTCCCGTTCGTACCCCGTCTTCGGCCCCCGGCCCTTCGTGCCCAGCCGCCCGATGACCCCGAGCGCCGCCGCCCGGTCGGCCTCCGCCGTCAGGGGCGCGAGGCCCGGCCGCGTACCGTCGGGGTTCACCAGCGGACTGACGGCCCGCCCGCCCGGCGCCCCGGGACGCGTGGGCGCACCCCCGCCTTCACCCCCCTGACACCCCGAAACCAGGAGCGCGGCGGCCACCAGCCCGACCGCCGCGGATGTCCGCCGACGTATGCCCGGATGCCTGCGTGTCTTCCGAGAGGTGCGCATCCGGCGATCCTAGGCGGGGACCGGTACGTCCCCCTAGAACGTGTCCCGGTGCGAGAGCCCCGAGGCTCTCAGGTCCTGCCGATGCCCAGGGTGTTCTCGGCGGGCAGCAGGCCGGAACCGAGCGCCGCGAGCCAGGGGTCGCCGAGCAGGTCGGCGAGCCTGTCCACGGCCCCGGGACCGAGCGCGACCCACGGGGCGGCGGCCAGTTCGTCCGTACGTCGCTCGACCTCGGCCCGCAGGGCGCGGCCCTCGGCGGTGGCGGCGCCGTCGGCGTCGACCAGTCCGCGTGCGGCCAGGCGGTCCCGCGCGGCGGACCACTCGGCGTCGCTCCAGCCCCGGCTCGCGAAGAAGGGTACGGGCGCGGCGTCGACGGCGGCGAAGGAGACGAGGGATTCCACCGGGTCGAGCCCGGCGGCGAGCAGCGCGGCCACATGGCCGTCACCGCGGTGCTCGCGCAGGATCGTCGCCGCCTGCCAGAGGATCAGGTGCGGGGCGTCGGGCCAGTCCAGTTCCGCGTTGGCCGCGGCGAGCGGGCGGCCCGCGGGGCCGGCCGCCCCGGCGGCGCGGCGGGCGAGCGCGGCGGCTTCGGCGAGGCCGGGGTCCCGCAGGCCCTCCTCGCCGAGGACCGCACCGTAGGTGCGGTCGACGGCCCGCAGGCGGGCGGCGAGGACGTCGGCGGGGTCGGCGGTCCCCCAGACCGCCGGGACGTGCCGGGCCACCGCCGCCGGGCTGAAGCTGTAGAAGGCGGAGGCCACCCGGGCGGGTCCGGCCGGGCCGAGCGGGGCGGCGCGCCAGGCGAAGTAGGAGGGCCGGCGCTCGGTGGTGTCGTACCCGAGGCGGGCGGCCTCGTCGAAGGCCTCGGGGGCGTAGTAGAGGAGGGCGTGGAGGGGTTCGAGCAGATGCCACATCTGCCGTACGCGCCCGGGCCCCACCCCGGCCGGGCCCGTACCGTCCCCGGCGCCCTCCCGGCTCACGGTGTCGTCGCTGCTGCGGCTCATGGCACTCACGGCTCCTCCCCCACGAGGGAACTTGTCATTGACTAGATTTCCCAGAGTGAGCTCCCGGCCCTAACTTGTCAATGGCTAGATCAGGGCTAGGCTGCCCTCATGACGAGCCGGAGCACGTACCACCACGGCGGCCTGCGGCAGGCCGTCCTCGACGCCGCCCTCGACGTCATCGCCGCTGACGGGCCCGGCGCCCTGAGCCTGCGCGACCTCGCACGCCGCGCGGGGGTGTCCCACGCGGCGCCCGCCCACCACTTCAAGGACCGCACCGGACTCCTCACCGCCATCGCCGCACAGGGGTACGACCTCCTCGCCCGGGCCCTCGCGGACGCGGCGGGGCTACGCGAACGCGGGGTGCGGTACGTGCGGTTCGCCGCCGACCATCCCGCCCACTTCCAGGTCATGTTCCGGCCCGAGCTGCTGCGCGCCGACGACCCGGCGCTCCTCGCCGCCAAGGACCGGGCCTCCGCCGAACTGCGCGCCGGCGTCGCGGAACTGACGGGCGGCGGGGAAACCCTTCCGGACGGAATCGACACCCGTACGGCCGGTATCGCCGCATGGTCGCTCGCCCACGGCTTCGCTACCCTGCTCCTCACCCACAATCTGGACGAACCGGTCGCCGGCCGGGAACCGGGCGAGGTCTTCCGGTCGTTGACCGGCGTGATGTTCGGCGCGGATGCCCCTCCGACAGGGGCGGAACAGCGGGACGGATGACCACGCACCAGATGTACCGGCGGGCGACCGCCACCCTCCTCGCCCTGGCCACCGCCGCCGCCCTGACGGCCTGCGGCACGGAGCGGCACACGGGCACGACGGCCTCCGGGGCCACGGCGTCCCCGGCCCCCACGACGGCCCCCGCCCCCTGGCGGGGTGCCTGGGCGGCCTCACCCCAGCCCCCGGGGACCAGTACCGAGAACTGGTCCGCCGAGGGCTTCACCGACCACACCCTGCGCCAGTCCGTCCGGGTCACCACCGGCGGCGACCGGCTGCGGATCGAGCTGAGCAACCGTTACGGCACCCGGCCGCTCCGCATCGGAGGCGCCACCGTGGCCCGTACCGCCGCCGCCGGCAAGGGCTCGGTCGTGCCCGGCTCCGTCCGCCGGCTGACCTTCGGCGGCGACGGCGCCCTCACGATCCCGGCGGGCGGCACGCTCCTCAGCGACGCCGCCGCCCTGCGGGTCCGGCCCTTCGACCGGGTGACCGTCACCCTCCGCCTCATGGGAGCGACCGGCCCGGCCACCGTCCACCGCGTGGCCGCCGCCACCAGCCACCGGGCCGTGGGCGACCACGTGGCCGACACCGACGGCTCGGCGTTCACCGAGACCGACGCCTCCTGGTACTTCCTCACCGGTGTCGAGGTCCGGGGCACGTCGCCGGGCAGCGGCGCCGAGGGCGCCGTCGTCACCTTCGGCGACTCCATCACCGACGGCTCCGGCTCCACCCGGGACACCGACCGCCGCTACCCCGACGTCCTCGCCGAACGGCTCGCCGCCGCCGGCCGGCCCCGCGCCGTCCTCAACCACGGCATCAGCGGCAACAAGGTGGTCCGCGACAGCGGCCCCATGGGCGAGAAGGCCACCACCCGCTTCGGGCCGGACGTCCTCACCGAGCGGGACGTCACCACCGTCGTCGTACTCGAAGGCATCAACGACCTGGGTGCCACGAGCGGCCCCGAGGTCACGGTCGACGAGCTGATCGAGGGCCACCTCGCCCTGATCCGCGAGGCCCGCGCCCACGGGCTGCGCGTCGTGGGTGCGACGCTCACCCCCATGAAGGGCTCCCGTCACCACACCCCGCACAACGAGGCCCAGCGCGACGCCTTCAACCACTGGGTCCGCACGTCGGGCGCGTACGACGCGTACATCGACTTCGACCGCGCCCTCGCCGACCCCGCCGATCCCGACCGCATGCGCCCCGCCTACGACTCCGGCGACCACCTCCACCCCGGTGACGCCGGCTACCGCGCGATGGCCGAGGCGGTCGACCTCGGCGTGCTCTGACGCCCCCACCGCGCCCACCCGTGCCCCGGCCGACTCCGAGGGATCGGCCGGGGCACGGTCACGGCTCAGGGGCAGGAGGTCACGGCAGGTCGGCCGCGTCCCCATCGGACGCCGGGATCACGACCCCAGGATCGTCGTCAGGAACTCCCCCGTCCACGCCAGCAGTTCACGCCCCACCACCGGCTTCCCGCCGATCTTGCCCGTCGTCGGGCGCGGCACCAGGATCTGGTGGACGGCCGGCTTGATCACCGTGCGCGGGTAGAGGCGCTTGAGGCGGAGTTCCTGCGACTCGCGCAGCTCCACCGGGGCGAAGCGGATGTTCGGGCCCTGGAGGACGATCTCGCCGACTCCGCAGGCGCGGGCCAGCATCCGCAGGCCGGCGACGAGGAGGAGGTTCTCGACCGGCTCGGGGAGTTTGCCGTACCGGTCGGTGAGTTCCTCCCGTACCGCCTTGATGTCCTCCTCCGAGTTGGCGGAGGCGATGGCCCGGTAGGCCTGGAGGCGCAGCCGCTCGCCCGGCGCGTAGTCGTGGGGGACGTGCGCGTCGACCGGCAGTTCGATCTTCACCTCCAGCGGCGTCTCCTCCTCCACGCCGCCCTCCAGGGAGGCCCGGTAGTCGGCGACCGCCTCGCCCACCATCCGTACGTACAGGTCGAATCCGACTCCGGCGATGTGGCCGGACTGCTCGCCGCCGAGCAGGTTGCCCGCGCCGCGGATCTCCAGGTCCTTCATGGCCACGTACATGCCCGCGCCCATCTCCGTGTGCTGGGCGATGGTGGCGAGCCGCTCGTGGGCGGTCTCGGTGAGCGGCTTCTCCGGCGGGTAGAGGAAGTAGGCGTAACCGCGCTCCCGTCCCCGGCCCACCCGCCCGCGCAGCTGGTGGAGCTGGGAGAGGCCGAAGTTGTCGCCGCGCTCCACGATCAGGGTGTTCGCGTTGGAGATGTCGATGCCGGACTCCACGATCGTGGTGGAGACGAGCACGTCGAACTTCTTCTCCCAGAAGTCGACCACGACCTGCTCCAGGGCCTGCTCGGACATCTGGCCGTGGGCGGTGGCGATCCGCGCCTCGGGGACGATCTCACGGAGCCGGGCGGCCGCCCGGTCGATGGAGTCCACCCGGTTGTGGATGTAGAACACCTGGCCCTCGCGGAGCAGTTCGCGGCGGATCGCCGCGCCGATCTGCTTCTCCTCGTACGGGCCGACGAAGGTGAGGACGGGATGCCGCTCCTCCGGAGGGGTGGTGATGGTCGACATCTCGCGGATGCCGGTGACCGCCATCTCCAGGGTGCGGGGGATCGGCGTGGCGGACATCGTGAGCACGTCGACGTTGGCGCGCAGCTTCTTCAGCTGCTCCTTGTGCTCGACGCCGAAGCGCTGCTCCTCGTCGACGATGACCAGACCGAGGTCCTTGAACTTCGTCTCGGAGGAGAAGAGGCGGTGGGTGCCGATGACGACGTCGACCGAGCCCTCCCGAAGCCCCTCCAGCGTCGCCTTCGCCTCCGCGTCCGTCTGGAAGCGGGACAGCGCCCGCACCTTCACGGGGAACTGCGCGTACCGCTCGGAGAAGGTGCCGAAGTGCTGCTGGACGAGGAGCGTGGTCGGCACCAGGACCGCGACCTGCTTGCCGTCCTGGACCGCCTTGAACGCGGCCCGCACCGCGATCTCCGTCTTGCCGTAGCCGACGTCGCCGCAGATCAGCCGGTCCATGGGGACCGTCTTCTCCATGTCCTCCTTCACCTCGGCGATGGTGGACAGCTGGTCGGGCGTCTCCACGTACGGGAAGGCGTCCTCCAGCTCCCGCTGCCAGGGGGTGTCGGGGGCGAAGGCGTGGCCGGGGGCCGCCATGCGCGCCGAGTACAGCTTGATGAGGTCGGCGGCGATCTCCTTGACCGCCTTCTTCGCCCGCGCCTTGGTCTTCGTCCAGTCCGCGCCGCCGAGCCGGTGCAGCGTCGGCGCCTCACCGCCCACGTACTTGGTGACCTGCTCCAGCTGGTCGGTGGGGATGTAGAGGCGGTCGCCGGGCTGGCCGCGCTTGGCGGGGGCGTACTCCACCAGCAGGTACTCGCGGGTGGCGCCCTGCACGGTCCGCTGGACCATCTCGATGTAGCGGCCGACGCCGTGCTGCTCGTGCACGATGTAGTCGCCGGCCTCCAGGGTCAGCGGGTCGATCGTCTTGCGCCGCTTGGCGGGCATCCGCTGCCCGTCCTTGCCGGCCGCCTTCTGGCCCGACAGGTCCGTCTCCGTCAGGACCGCGAGCTTCAGCGCCGGGTCCACGAAGCCGTGGTCGATCGAACCGCACGCCACGTGCACCACGGACGGGGTGATGTCGGTGAGGTCGGCCGCCAGGCGGGCCGCGATGCCCTCGCCGCCGAGGACCTCCACCGTGCGGGAGGCCGGACCGTGCGCCTCCGTCACGTACACCGTGCGCCAGCCGTCGGACAGCCACCCCTTGGTGTCGGCGAGCGCGCGGGCCGTGTCACCGCGGTACGACTCCGGGGCGTGCATGCCCAGGGTGAGCGTGTCGGCCTCCCGCTCGGCGTCGTCGGCGGCGAACGGCGAGACCGACCACCAGGCCATGCCCAGCTCCCGCGCCCGCTCCCGTACGTCCGCGATCCCCCACAGGGAGGCCGCGCCCACGTCGATCGGGGCCTCGCCGCCGCCGGCCGTGGCCGCCCAGGACGCCTGGAGGAACTCCTGGCTCGTCGCGACCAGGTCGGCGGCCCGCGTCCGTACCCGCTCCGGGTCGCAGACCACCGCCATCGAGCCCTTCGGCAGGACGTCGAGCAGCAGTTCCATGTCGTCCACGAGCACCGGCGCGAGGGACTCCATGCCCTCGACCGCGATCCCCTCGGCGATCTTGCCGAGCAGCTCGCCCAGCTCCGGGTGCTCCTCGGCCAGCGCCGCCGCCCGCGCCCGTACGGAGTCGGTCAGCAGCAGCTCGCGGCAGGGCGGCGCCCACAGACCGTGCTCGGCGACCTCCAGGGACCGCTGGTCGGCCACCTTGAAGTAACGGATCTCCTCGACGTCGTCGCCCCAGAACTCGATGCGGAGGGGGTGCTCCTCGGTGGGCGGGAAGACGTCCAGGATGCCGCCGCGGACGGCGAACTCGCCGCGCTTCTCGACCAGCTCCACCCGGGAGTACGCGGCGGCGGCCAGCCCCTCGACGACCTCGTTCAGGTCGGCCGTCCCTCCCGACCGCAGCGACACCGGTTCCAGGTCACCCAGGCCCTTGACCTGCGGCTGGAGTACGGAGCGGACCGGCGCGACGACGACCGAGACGGGTCCGGCCGCCGGGTCGTCGTCCCGGGGGTGGGCGAGCCGGCGCAGCACGGCGAGGCGGCGGCCCACGGTGTCGGAGCGGGGCGAGAGCCGCTCGTGCGGCAGGGTCTCCCAGGAGGGGTACTCGACGACGGTGTCGGGGTCGAGCATCGACCGCAGCGCCGCGGCCAGGTCCTCCGCCTCGCGGCCGGTGGCCGTGACGGCGAGGACGGGGCGCCCCGAGTCCCGGGCGAGCGCGGCGACCGCGAAGGGGCGGGCGGCCGGGGGTCCGACGAGGTCCACGTGCGGGCGGTGCCCGTCGGCGGCGGCCCTCACCGCCTCGGCGAGGGCCGCGTCCTTGACGACGAGGTCGAGAAGACCGTGCAGGCTCATGGGGCTTTCCATCCCGGTACGTACTGGAGAGCGGACACAACGCGAACGGCCCGACACGTCGCACGGGCCGGGGTGCCCAGCGTACGACGGCCACCGGGCCCGGGCATGCGGTCACCCGGGGGCGACCGGATCACGTCGCCGGGAGAGCGGGGACGCCCGGGCGGGGAACCGGCGGCGCCCCGGCCCGGCCCGCGCTCAGGGGGTTCCTGCGGGCCCGGGTGGGGTGAGAGTCTGTCCGCGCCCATTTAGGTGTACGAAGAAAGGACCCTGTGGTGGCGGAACAGCCGAGGACCCGGACCGGACCGGCCCCGAGCCCCACCGGCTCCCCCACCGGCCGCCGGGGGCCCGTCGTCGCCGCGCTGATGCTCGCCATGGCGCTCGCCGCCCTCGACGGCACCGTCGTCGCCACCGCCGTCCCGCAGATCGTCGGCGACCTCGGCGGGCTCTCCGTCTTCTCCTGGCTGTTCTCCGGCTACCTGCTGGCGGTGACCGTCACCCTGCCGGTGTACGGCAAGCTCAGCGACACCTTCGGACGCAAACCCGTCCTGGTCGCCGGCACCGTCCTCTTCCTCGCCGGATCCCTGCTCTGCGCCCTGGCCTGGGACATGGGCTCCCTGATCGCCTTCCGGGTCGTGCAGGGCCTCGGCGGGGGCGCGCTCCAGGGCACCGTCCAGACCATCGCCGCCGACCTCTACCCGCTGAAGGAGCGGCCCCGGATCCAGGCGAAGCTCTCCTCGGTGTGGGCCACCTCCTCGGTGGCGGGCCCGGCCGTGGGCGGTCTGCTCGCCGGGTACGCCGACTGGCGCTGGATCTTCCTGATCAACCTGCCGCTGGGGCTCCTCGCCCTCTGGCTGATCGTCCGCCACCTCGCCGAACCGGCCCGCACCGCCCCCGCCGGGGCCGGCGCACGCGCGCGCGTGAAGGTCGACTGGCCGGGCGCCCTCGCCGTCTTCGCCACCGGCGTCCTGCTGCTCACCGCGCTCGTCCAGGGCGGTGTCGCCTGGCCCTGGCTCTCGGCGCCCTCCCTCGGCCTGCTCGGCGGGGCCGCCGCCCTCGCCGCGCTCACCGTCGTCATCGAGCGCCGCGCGGCCGAACCGATCATCCCCGGCTGGGTCTGGCGCCGGCGCACCATCGCCGCCGTCAACCTCTCCCTCGGCGCCCTCGGCCTGCTCATGGTCGCCCCGGCCGTCTTCCTGCCCACCTACGCCCAGTCCGTCCTCGGCCTCGGACCGATCGCCGCCGGGTTCGTCCTCTCCGCCTGGACCCTCAGCTGGCCCGTCACGGCCGCGCTCTCCAGCCGCGTCTACACCCGCGTGGGCTTCCGCCTCACCGCCGTCCTCGGCATGTCCCTGGCGCTGGTGCTGCTGCTCGCCTTCCCGTTCCTGCCGTTCCCCGGCGAGCCCTGGCAGCCCGCGCTCCTCATGCTGCTGCTCGGCGGGGCGCTCGGCCTCTTCCAGCTGCCGCTGATCGTGGGCGTGCAGTCGACCGTCCCGTACGAGGAGCGGGGCACGACCACCGCCTCCGTCCTCTTCTGCCGGCAGGTCGGGCAGAGCGTCGGCGCCGCGCTGTTCGGCGCCGTCGCCAACGCGGTCCTCGCCTCCCGGCTCGGCGGCAGCACCGACCTGGACACCCTGGCCCGCGCCCTGGACGCCCCCGGCTCCCTCACCGCGGACACCACCGACCGGCTGCGCCGGGCGGTCGACGCGGCGGTGGACTCCGTCTACCTGGGCGCGGCGGTGGCGGCCGGGCTGGCGCTCCTCGCCCTCCTCACGCTGGCCCCGCGCCGCTTCCCCGTCCTGGAGGAGGAGAAGCGGCACGGGCCCCCGGAGGACTGACCGGCCGGGCGGGCCTCAGAAGGCGGTGTTGTACCCGAGGTCGGCCGGCAGCACGTCGCTCGCCTTCACCGGCTTGAAGGGCGCCGACCAGTCGCCGGTACCGGCGTAGAAGTACGCCTTCCCGTTGCCGGCGAGCAGGTCGGCCCGCCCGTCGCCGTTGCCGTCCCCGATGCCGACGAGGTCGGTGTACGCGTTCCACCCGGCGCCCAGCCGGGCGCGCGGCGCGAAGGTGCCGTCGCCCTTGCCGAGGTACAGCCACAGGACGCCGTCCGCGTCGCGGGCGAGGAGGTCGCCGGCCGCCGCGCCGCCGAGGTCACCGGTGGCGGTGAGCTGGTTGTAGACGCCCCACCCGGTGCCGATCTGCCGGCGCGGACCGAGGGGCGCGGTGGTGTTCCCGGTGCCGGGGTAGAGCCACAGGCCGCCCGCCTTGTCGGTGGCGAGGAGGTCCGCGCGGCCGTCGCCGGTGAGGTCGCTGCCGCCCGCGAGGTGCTGGTAGATCCCCCAGCCGGTCCCGATCCGGATCCGGCCGGACAGCGGCCTGGCGCCGTCACCGGTGCCCTGGTAGAGCCACAGGTCGCCCTTGGTGTCGCGGGCGACGGTGTCCGGGGCGGAGGTGCCCGCCACGTTGCCGGCGGACTCCACGCGGTCGTAGATCTGCCAGCCGGTGCCGACGTTCCAGGCGCCCGCGGGGGCCAGGTTGTCGCCCGTGGACGCGGGCTGCGTGCCGACCAGCGCCAGGCCTCCGGCGTTGTCGCGGACGAAGACGTCGGCGGTGCCGTTGTCGTCGTAGTCGTGCGCCCCGAGCGGCCGGGTCACGGTGAAACGGCCGGTGGACCGCAGCTCCGGTCCGATGCCGTCGTCCGGGAGGGCGTGGAGCTCCCAGGTGTACTCGCCGTTGAGGGCGGGGCGGGTGGCCTCCGGGTGGGTGAGCTCCTTGCCGTTCCAGTGCCAGGAGACCGTACGCGGCGCGGCGGCGGCCGGGGTGGTGACGACGGGCCACTGGCCGCGCTGGCCGGTCCGCGTGTGGACGAGCGTCACCCAGGCGAACACGTCGCCCCGGGACAGGTCCCAGGTCATGTCGACGCCGCCGGCGAGCTGCGCGCCGGTGAGGGCGGTCGGGGCCGTGGTGCCGAGGAGGGTGACCGCGGTGGCCTGCCCGGTCGGCGCGACCAGCGTGGCGGCCGGCCTGCCGTCGGCGCCGGGCGCCACACGGTAGAGGCCCTCGCCGGTGGCCGGGTCGCCGCCCCGCACCAGGAGGGAGCCGTCGGGAGCGGGGACGGCGGAGGAGTAGTGGGTCAGCAGCGGGACCTTCTCGCCGGTGTCGAGCGAGCGGGCCACGTACGGCCGCGGGGCGCGCGGAGCCGTACCGCCGTAGGTGTCCTGGCCGTCGTCGATGCTGCTCGGTTCGCCGTAGGCCAGCCAGCTGCCGAGGAGCTGGAAGCCGTCGCCCCAGAAGCCGTTCGTCTCGATCCGCCTGCTCTCGGCCGAGCCGATGCGGGCGGCCTGGACCCAGGACGTCGTCGCGTCGGACTCCTCCCAGGCGACGTGGGTGGCGGAGACGGCGGTCTCCGGCATCCGCTGCCCGTTCGGATGGGCGGAGACGACGGCGGCCGTCGCCAGGTCCACGACCGCCCGGGAGCGGGGCTCGTTCACGCCGAGGCCGCAGTCGAGGACGGCGGTGCCGGCGGCGTACGCGGCCACGTTGAGGTCGCAGATGGTGTCGGGCAGGCCGGTCACCGGGCGGGCGACGGGCTTCCCGTCCTCCATGGTGACGAGGTGGGGACGCCAGGGGCCGGCCTCCTCGTCGTCCACGAGGACGACCAGCGTCGAGCCGACGGCGCCGGTGAAGTAGTGGTTCGCTCCCAGCAGGTCGAGGTCCACGCGCACCGGGGCCGCCGAGGGGGCGGCCATGTCGTGGAGGGTCAGGACCCGGTTGTCGGTCGGCTCCGCGGCCTCGCCCGTCACGACGACGTCCGACACGCCGCCGGTCACCAGGGCGGCGGGCGGAAGGACGGTGGAGGAGCCGTCCGCGAAACGCGTCCAGCGGTACTCGGGAGTGGCGGTGCCGGTCGCGCGGGTCCGCGACAGGAACCCGGTGGTGCCCGCGCCCACGACCTCCGCGCCCACCGGGAACCGTACGGCGGACTCCTCCGCCGCCCCGGCGGCCACCGCGGCGGGAGCGGGGGCGGCGGTCGCCGGGACCGCGGCCACGACGCCTCCGGTGGCCGCGAGGACGGCGGTGACGGCCACGGCCGACAGACGCCGTCCTGACGTGCGTATACGCATCATGATCTTCCTCTCCTGGAGGAGAGGAGAGTAGCGGTCGCCCGGCGGCGAAGCTCCTGCGGGGGACGACCCGTCGCGGGCCCGCCTACGGGGCGTCCCGGCGCGGAGTCAGGCAGAAGGGGTGACCGGCCGGATCGGTGAGGACCCGCCACAGGTCCGGGCGGGGCTGCCGCTCCGGTTTCCCGGCGCCGAGGGCGAGCAGTTCCGCCTCGGCCGCGTCCAGGTCGTCGACGGCGAAGTCGAGGTGCAGCTGCTGCGGCACCTCCCCCTCCGGCCAGGACGGCGGGCGGTACCCGTCGACGCGCTGGAAGCCGATCACCATCCCGTGCTCCCCCCGCAGCGCCGCGAACACGCCGTCGGAACGCTCGTGCAGGGGGAGCCCGGTCGCCCTCCGGTAGAAGTCGGCGAGGCCCAGGGGGTCGGCGCAGTCGAGGGTGACCGCCGTCAGTTCCATCCGCATGACAGGGAGCCTAGATCCCCGCTTCCGGTGCGTGCCGCGCCCCGCAGGAAGGTCTCAGTCGGCGGTGCCCTGGGCCTTCGGGGCCTGTCGGTCCGCCCGGTCCTCCCCGCCTTCGCGGTCGTCCCGGTCGTCCCCGGCCTCCCGGTCCTCCCCGTCCCTCGCCCGCTTCCGGTCGTCGTCCAGCGCGGCCGGACGGCCCGTCAGGGCGGCGAGGGAGTTGCGGATGTGCTCCATGTGGGAGTGGATCTCGTCCCGCGCCTCCTCGTGCTCCCGCAGCACCCGTTCCGTCGCACGCTCGATCCGCTCCGCCTTGAGGCGGGCCTCCGCAAGGAGTTCGGCCGCGCGGGCCTCCGCGTCCTCCTGGCCGTGCCGGGCCTGCTCCTCGGTCGCGGACAGGGTCCGGCGGGCCTCCGCGAGGCGTTCCTCGGCCCGGGCGAACTGCTCCTCGTGGCGGGCGTCGAGTTCGGCCGCCCGCGTCTCGGCCGCGCGCTCGGCCTCCTCCCGCACGGTCGCCTGCTCGGCGCGCTGCTCGGCGAGGAGCGCCTCCGCGCGGGCCACGGTCTCCTCGTACGCCTCCCGGGCCGCCTTCCTGGCGCCCTCCGCGTCCCGCAGGGCGACCGTCCGCAGTTCCTCGGCCCGGCGGCGGGCCTCCTCCAGGGCGGCGCGGGCCGTCGCCTCGGCCTCCTCGCGTACCCCTTCGGCGTACGTTCGGGCCGACTCCGCCGCCTGCCCGGCCGCCTCGGCGGCGGCCTCCGCGAGCGCCTGCGCCTCGGCCTCGGCGGCCCGGACGAGCCGTTCGTCCTCCTGCTCCGCGAGCTCCAGGATCTTCTGCGCCGCCTCGCCCAGCGACTCGTACCGCTGCGGCGGCAGCGCCTCCGCCTCGGCGCGCAGCCGGGCGGCCTCGGCCTCCATCTCCTTCTCGAGGACGGTGAGCCGCGCCGCCCGTTCCCAGGCGCCGTCGCGTTCCTCGGAGAGCGCTGCGAGGAAGCGGTCGACCTGCTCCGGCCGGTACCCGCGGCCCCGTCCGACAGCGAAACTCATCCCTGACGCCCCTTCCGTATGGACTCGAGCATCAAGGATGCTCCATGAGAACGGACAAAAGGCGCCCGACGTGAACACACGTCGAGCGCCTTTGATCACATCCTGTCGTGCCGGGCCGTCCTCAGAGGAGACCGTCCCACATCTGCTCCAGAAGCACCGACCACCAGTTCTCCGGCGACGACAGCGCCGCCGGGTCCAGCATCGCCAGCTGCGCCTGGAAGTCGACCGTCCACCGGCCCGCCTGCTCCGGGTTCAGGCCGAACCGCAGCCGCCACATCCGGCCCAGCAGCGCCATGCACCGCACGAATTCCGGCAGTCCGGTGTTCACGAACTGCGGAGGCACCGGCTGCCCGCCCGGACCGGCCTCCACCGGCACCGCCACGATGTGCGCGGTCCCGTACTGGACGCAGATCGCCCGCCCGAAGTCCGACCCGAGCACCAGGTACGAGCCCGCGTCCGCGGCCGGCTGCACCTGCCGCTGCGCGGCCAGCTCCGCCAGCGTCGGTACCACCGGCACCGCCGGCTGCGCCCAGAAGAACGGACCGAAGTCCGCCGGCAGACCCGCCCACACCAGCGTCCGCGCCACCAGCTCGGGCACACCCTGCCGGGACACCGCCCGCTGGTCGAACCGGAGGACGCCCGGCCCGAACGCCGCACCGAGCTCCTGCGCCACCGCCTCCGGCGGCAGCGGCGGGGCGGGCTGCACCTGCGGCAGCGGTGCCCGCACCGGCGCCGGACGCGCCGGACCGTCCGCCACCTGGTGCAGCTCGCCCTGATGGGTCAGCAGCTGGCGCATGCCCTGCTGCCGGCCCGCGTGGTCACGGCCGTACGGGGCGATGCTGGTGATCCGCGCCTGCGGCCAGGTCTCCCGGATCATCCGGGCGCAGTAACCGCCCGGCAGCTCGCAGGACGCCAGCTCCGTGTGCAGCTCCAGCACCTGCTGCGGCGGCACGTTCATGGCCCGCAGCTCGTGCAGGATCTGCCACTCCGGATGCGGGGTGCCCGGCGCCGAACGCCGGATGATCTGCGCCTCCGAGCCGTCGGGCGCGCGGTAGCGCAGCACGGCCTGGTACCCCGGGCCGACCGTCGGCACCCCGGCCGGCGGCTGCTGCGGATAGCCGTACGCGGGCGGGGGCACCGGCCCCGCGGCGGGCGGCGGCGTGTGCCCGCCGTGCACCGGCGGCGCCGGGGCGGGCGGGGGCGGCGGCACACCGGGACCCCCGGGCCCCGGGTGCGCCAGCATCGTCGCCGCGTGCGCGACCCCACCGGGCGGCGTGCCCGGCACCCCGGGCGGCGGCGGAGGCGGCGGAGGCGCGCCCGGCCCGCTCGGACCGGGGTGCGCCAGCATCGTCGCCGCCTGGTGCACCGGCTGCGGCGGCGTCGCACCACCGGACGCCCCAGGAACCCCCGGAGCTCCCGGCGCGCCAGGAGGCCCGGGCGGCGCCGGAACCCCGGGCGGCCCCGCGTCGGGCGCGAGCTGCGACACGAGCTGCGTCGGTACGTAGGCGAGACCGCCGCCACCACCCGTACCACCGGCACCGGGCACGCCGGGGGCACCCGGCGGCGGGGGCGGGGTAGGCCCGCCCGGGGGCGTCAGCCGGGCCTTGCTCGTCGCCGCGTCCGCGAGGTCCCCCGCCTGCGGCACACCCGGGGCGGGCGGCGCGGACGGCGGAGGCGGCGTCGGCATCGGCATCGGTGCCGGGGCGGAAGGCGGCGTCACCGCCGGCGGCACGGGGCCCGGGGCGGGCGTCGCCGAGGCCGGCGCAGGCGCGTTCGGGTCCAGGGCCGGAGTCGCCACGGCCGTCGGCGGCAGCGCGCTGCCCCCGTGCATCAGCGCGGTCGGCGCGTCCGCGCCCACCACCGGCGGCGGCGCGTCCTCGTCGTCCGTACCCGACAGCGGCGGCGCGAAGACGGTCGCCGGCAGCGGCACCGCCCCGTCCGCCCCGCCGGAACTCGCGTTGGCGTCCGCCCACGGGCTGTCCGCCGCAGCAGCGGCGGCGGAACCGGCGGCCGGGGCGTCCGGCGTACGCGCCGGCACCCCGTCCATCGCCGTCGGCTCGCGGTCCGGACCCTCCTCCGAGGAGACCGGCGGCGTCGCCGAGGACGACGACGCCTCCGAGACCCGCGGCGCCTCCGGAACGTCCGCCACCTCCGACGCGTCCTGCAGACCCGAAGAGGGCGACGAGGACGAGGACGAGGCCGGCGACGACGGCCCGGAAGAAGACGACGGCGCCGGGACCGCGCCCCCCTCCTCCTGCGACACGTTCGGCTCCTTCGGCAGACCGATCCGGTCCGCCGCGTCCTGCAGCCACTCCGGCGGACTCAGCAGGAACGACGTCTGGTTCAGATCCACCCGCGCCGCCGGCACCGGCGCCGCAGCCGCCTCCTCCGCGGCGCCGTACTCCTCCTCGTACCGGCGGATCACCTCACCCACCGGCAGCCCCGGCCACAGCGTCGCCTCCCCGCTGTCCCGCGCGATCACCAGCCGCTGCCGGCCCCCGTCCGACGTCGGACCACCCTCGCGGTCCTCCGCCCACACGACGAAACCCAGCTCGAACTCCCGCACCCGCACCTCACGGTGCTGATACGCCGGCAGGTCACCGTTGATCCACTCCTCGGCACGCTCCTGCGCCTGCGCGAACGTCACCACAGCCAGCTCACTCCCCCACCGGGACCACGGGCACGGCACGCGCGAAGCCACCGTCCACCATCAGATTCGCCACCGTCTCCAGCTCCGGCGGATTGCCCGCCAGCCGCGCCAGGAAAGCGTCGAAATCCTCACCACAGGGCAGCAGCAGACGCTCCACCCGCTCACCCACCGACCAGCCGGCCGCCACCTCGCCGCCGTCCCGCGCGTCGTCGTACGCGCAGAACCACACCGAACCGACCGCCTCACCGCGCACCTTCACCGCGATCAGACCCCCCTGCACGAACGCCACCCCCAGGTAGTCCTTCGTCAGGTGATCCCGCAGACACTTGTTGACGTACACCAGGTCGTTCACCCCGGCCTCGTCCCGCACCGTGAAGAACGGCTGGTCCACCAGCAGCCCCAGCTCCGCGTCGAGCGCGGCGCCCACCGGCGCGCACCCGCCCGCCGCCTTCAGGAACGACCGGTACGCCCCCGGCAGCCGGTAACCGAGATCCTCCTCGACGCCCTGCAACTGCTGCTCCGACACCGACACCAGCGTCCTCGGCACCCCGAAGTGGGCCGGCCGGGTCTCCTGCAGCGGACGCGTCCCCCGCTTCGACTGGTCCACCGCGGCCGTCGCCACCCCGCCGTGATGCCGCAGCAGCGCCTTCACCTCCACCGGAACCAGCTCCATCCGGCGGCTGTGCGCCACGTGATGCCAGGTCCAGCCGTGCGGGGTCGCCACCGACGGAATCGCGTCCCACAGCTCATGGCCGGTCGCCGCCATCGCCGCGTTCGCCGACACGTAGTCCGTGAGCCTCAGCTCGTCGACGCCAAAACCCTCCGGCGGGTCGGCGATCTCCGCCGCCGCGCGCGCGTACGGCGAGAAATCCGGGTAACCCCGCTCGTCCACCCGTACCCCTCGCGGGTGACGGGCGGCCCGCACCGGATCCGGGAAATGCACGACCTGCCCGGCGTAGGCCGCGTTCGGTGGCGCGGTGTCCTGCCCGAGCCGACCTGTCGTCATGGCGGTTGCCCCCTGCACTGGCGTCGCTGACTGCTGACTGCTCCTACCGACTGATCCCGCACAGCCTATGCGCTGCCACCACCCTCCGGACGGGCCCCGTCCGCCCCCACCCCGACCGTCACCCCGTGTCACGAAGCCATGACAGTCCCCCCATGGTTCCGACACACCGACGGCACGTTTCGCCGCCCCAGCTTCCCCATATGGCTCCCTATTTGGCAGGCTGTCCACGCAACTCGGGGGATTGCAGGAGGGGAAGACCGACACGATGCACACCGCAACAACACCCACACAGGGTGACCCGCGCCTCAACTGGAGCAGCAGCGCCGAGGCCACCCGCGCGCCCTTACTGCGTCACCGGCGCGACGGAATCCTCCCCACCGTAGGGGCCGCCCTCTCCGTCCGCGGGGAGACCCTCACCTGCACGGCCGGCCGCGGCGACCGCCCGCCCGTCCTCCACCCGCTCGTCCAGGACTTCCTGGACACCCTCACCAGCGGCCAGCGGGAACGCTTCACCGGACGCTGCCCCGAGGCGATCCTGCTCTCCCGGCACCTCACCGCCACCGAGAACGGACGCTCCAGGCGCGCCCAGCGCAAACCACTCACCCAGGGCGAGGCACGCCGCTCCCTCAAACACGCCAAGCTCACCGCCCGGCGCATCCGCGAGGACGGCGACCCGCTCCACGGCAGCTACGCCGCACCCTGCCGCTCGTGTACGGCGATGCTCGCCCACTTCGGCGTCCGTACCGTCGACCCGACCGCCCAGAACGGCTGACCCCGCCCATGCCCGACACCACCCGCTTCCCGGTCAACGTCGACGCCGCCCTCCGCGAGGCCGGCTGGCAGCCCGGCCGCTGGGACATCAAGCTCGCCGAGGAATGGGCCGACGCCCTGCGCGCCCACGTCTCCCCCGCCGGACACCGCCACAGCGTCTTCCCGGCCGCCGTCGAGGCCTGGGCCGAATTCGGCGGCCTGACCGTCACCGCACCCGGGCAAGGACGGCAGATAGCGCCCGCGACCGTACGCTTCGACCCCCTCGCCGGGCTGCACCTCGCCCGCACCCTCGGCGACCTCGGCCGCGCCCTGGACACCGAACTCGCGCCGCTCGGCGAGGAGGGCGACCACCAGGCCGTCCTCGCCATGGACGCCGAGGGCCGCGTCTACAGCCTCGACCACGCCGGCGACTGGTACCTCGGCAAGGACATCGACGCCGCCCTCGCCACCCTCGTCACCGGCGCCCAGCCCACCCGCCTCACCACCCTGCCCTGACCGGCGCGGCCGGCGGCACGCGCGACGCTAGCCGTCCACGGACGCGACCGGCGGGACGGCGGGCCCCGTCCGCCCGGCCGGCGCCGTCGGCAGCACCGCCGACACCCGGAAACCACCCGCGTCCGTCGGCCCCGCCACGAACACACCACCGAGCCGGCCGACCCGCTCCCGCATGCCCACGAGCCCGTTCCCCCCGCTCGGCAGATGCGCGTCCGCCACCGCCGCGTCCGAAGGACCGTTCTCCACCTGCATCGCGACCTCGGCCTCCCGGTGCGCCAGCCGCACCACGACCTCCGCCCCCGCCGCGTGCTTGTGGACGTTGGTCAGCGCCTCCTGCACCACCCGGTACGCCGTCCGCTCCACCTCCGGCGCGTACCGCCGCGCCTCACCCGAGACCACCAGCTCCACGGCCGCGCCCGCCTGCCGCGACTGCTCGCACAGGGCCTCCACCGCGTCCAGACACGGCCCGTCCCGGTCCTCGCCCTCACCGCGGGCCCCGCCGTCACCGTCGCCGGCCGCCGCCTCCGCCGCGGCCGCCGCCGCACGTCCCACCGCCGCCAGCGGCACCCCCGACACAGGGACCGGAACCGCCTCCTCCCGCAGCACGCCCAGCATCTCCCGCAACTCCGTCAGCGCCTGCCGGCCCATGTCCCCCACCAGCGCCGCGTTCCGCACCGCCTTCTGCGGGTCCTTCAACGCCACCGCCTGCAGAGCCGCCGCGTGCACCACCATCAGCGACACCCGGTGCGCCACCACGTCGTGCATCTCCCACGCGATCCGCCGCCGCTCCTCCTGCCGCGCCCACTGAGCCCGCTGCTCCGCCCGGTCGGCCAGCAGCGACAGCTCCTGCTCCAGGCTGTCGGCCCGCTCCCGCAGGCTCTCCATCAGCCGGCGCCGCGCCCCTATGTAGAGGCCGAAGAGGACGGGCGGGGCGTTGAGGCCCAGCGTCATGAAGGCCGAGACGAGCGGCACGTACCAGCCGCTCGGGTCGAAGTCCTGCTGGTCGACGTCGGCCTGGGCCACGTCCTGGCGCAGCCGTACGACGGTCACGACGAACACGGCCACGGTCGACATCCCGGCCAGGACGGCGGTGATGCGCCGGGGCACCTCGGAGGCGGCGAGCGAGTACAGGCCGACGATCCCCATGAGGTAGCCCATCTCGGCGGGCGTCACGGCGATCGACACGAGGACGACGGTGACCGGCCACCGGCGCCGCACGAGGAGCACGGACCCCACGACGAAACCGAACAGCACCCCGACGGCCAGGGGCGTCCCGGCCCGCTCGGCGAAGGCGGCCCCCTCCGCCGCGCACTCCACCGCGGAAACCCCGGCGAGCCCCCCGTCCAGGACGGCTCCCCGCCGTCTCTCCCACCACCACCAGCCCCGCGCGCCGGCGCCCGGCGCGTCCTGATCTGCCCCCGTTGCGGTCATGCCCACCACCCTACGGGTGGGCCCCCACCGAGGGCGCGCCCGTGGACGACGGCTACCGCGAACGCCTCGCGGTCAAAATCCCGGGAAGCGCCGATCTGTACCGTCGCATCGAAGGCGCCTGGTGCGGCATAGTAGGGGCCGTCCCGGTTCCCTCGATCGAAAATCGGGCATAGCGGGCGGACCATCCCGGATCGTCTAAGGGCAGGACAAATGGTTTTGGTCCATTGAATGAGGGTTCGAATCCTTCTCCGGGAGCCCCCTGTCGCGGGTCCTGACCTCCACGGTCAGGACCCGCGCTCATGTCCGGCCCCCGACCCCCCGGTATCCTTCGTGCGTCCACCACCCAAAGCCGAAGGGCATACCCGTGAGCGCCAACCGCCCGGCAGCCGTCGTCGTCCTCGCAGCGGGTGAGGGCACCCGCATGAAGTCGAAGACTCCCAAGGTCCTCCACGAGATCGCCGGGCGTTCGCTCGTCGGGCACGTGGTGTCCGCCGCCCGGGAGCTGGAGCCCGAGCACCTCGTCGTGGTCGTCGGGCACGCCCGTGAGCAGGTGCGGGGGCACCTGGAGGAGCACTACGCCGGGACCCGGACCGCCGTGCAGGAGGAGCAGAACGGGACCGGGCACGCGGTGCGGATGGCGCTGGAGGAGCTGGGCGAGGCGCCCGAGGGGACCGTCGTGGTCGTCTGCGGCGACACCCCGCTGCTCTCCGGCACGACCCTCGGCGCCCTCGCCGCCACCCACGCCGCCGACGGCAACGCCGTGACGGTGCTGACCGCCGAGGTGCCGGACTCGACCGGCTACGGCCGGATCGTCCGGGACGCCTCCGGCGCGGTGACCGAGATCGTGGAGCACAAGGACGCCTCCGAGGAGCAGCGCGCGATCAAGGAGATCAACTCCGGCGTGTTCGCGTTCGACGGGAAGCTGCTGGCCGAGGCGATCAAGCAGCTGCGGACGGACAACAGCCAGGGCGAGGAGTACCTCACCGACGTGCTGTCGATCCTGCGCGAGGCGGGCCACCGGGTCGGCGCCTCGGTGGCGGCCGACCACCGGGAGATCCTGGGCATCAACAACCGGGTGCAGCTCGCGGAGGCGCGGGCGCTGCTGAACCAGCGGCTCCTGGAGGCGGCGATGCTGGCCGGCGTGACGGTCGTGGACCCGTCGTCGGTGGTGGTGGACGTGACGGTGACGTTCGAGCCGGACGCGGTGATCCACCCCGGTACGCAGCTGCTGGGCGCGACGCACGTGGCGGAGGACGCCGAGGTGGGTCCGAACACGCGCCTCAAGGACACGCGGGTGGGCAGGGGCGCCCGGGTGGACAACACGGTGGCGGACTCGGCGGTCGTCGGCGAGGGCGCCTCGGTGGGCCCGTACGCGTACCTGCGTCCGGGGACGGAGCTGGGCCGGAAGGCGAAGGCCGGCACGTACGTCGAGATGAAGAACGCGACGATCGGCGAGGGCACGAAGGTCCCCCACCTGTCGTACGTGGGTGACGCGACGATCGGCGAGTACACGAACATCGGCGCGGCCAGCGTGTTCGTGAACTACGACGGCGAGGCGAAGCACCACACGACCGTCGGGTCCCACTGCAAGACCGGCTCGGACAACATGTTTGTGGCTCCTGTCACGATCGGGGACGGGGCGTACACCGCGGCCGGGTCCGTGATCACGAAGGACGTGCCGGCCGGTGCACTGGCCGTCGCCCGGGGCCAGCAGCGGAATATCGAGGGTTGGGTCGCCCGGAAGCGGCCCGGCAGCGCTGCCGCGCAGGCCGCTCAGGCGGCGTCGGAGGGTTCCGTCGGCGAAAGCTGACCGGAAACGGGTACGTCGAACTCGGCGTACCGTGATACGTGCACACAAATTCGGCTGGTTCGCACACGCGCACGGGAGCGCGGGGGTCGCGGCCAGGGAACACGTCTGAGGAGACAGTGCTGTGACCGGGATCAAGACGACCGGCGAGAAGAAGCTGATGCTCTTTTCCGGCCGCGCCCACCCCGAGCTGGCCGAGGAGGTCGCGCACCAGCTGGGTGTCGGCCTCGTTCCCACCAAGGCGTTCGACTTCGCCAACGGTGAGATCTACGTCCGCTTCCAGGAGTCGGCGCGCGGCGCGGACTGCTTCCTGATCCAGAGCCACACGGCTCCGATCAACAAGTGGATCATGGAGCAGCTGATCATGATCGATGCGTTGAAGCGGGCCTCGGCCCGCAGCATCACCGTGATCATTCCGTCGTACGGGTACGCCCGTCAGGACAAGAAGCACCGCGGTCGTGAGCCGATCTCGGCGCGCCTGGTGGCCGACCTGTTGAAGACGGCCGGCGCGGACCGCATTCTGACGGTGGACCTGCACACGGACCAGATCCAGGGCTTCTTCGACGGTCCGGTGGACCACCTGTCGGCGCTGCCGGTCCTGGCGGACTACGTGGGTGCGAAGGTCGACCGTACGAAGCTGACGATCGTGTCTCCGGACGCGGGTCGGGTGCGGGTCGCGGACCGGTGGTGCGACCGGCTGGACGCGCCGCTGGCGATCGTGCACAAGCGTCGTGACAAGGACGTGGCGAACCAGGTCACCGTGCACGAGGTCGTGGGTGACGTGGAGGGCCGCGTGTGTGTCCTGGTGGACGACATGGTCGACACGGGCGGCACGATCTGCGCGGCGGCGGAGGCGCTGTTCGCGCACGGCGCGGAGGACGTCATCGTGACGGCGACGCACGGCATCCTGTCGGGTCCGGCGGCGGACCGCCTGAAGAACTCGAAGGTGAGCGAGTTCGTGTTCACGGACACGCTGCCGGTCCCGGGTGCGCTGGAGCTGGACAAGATCACGGTGCTGTCGATCGCGCCGACGATCGCGCGTGCGGTGCGTGAGGTCTTCGAGGACGGTTCGGTGACGAGCCTGTTCGAGGAGCACTGAGCCTCACCCGCTCAGGGCTGACGCGAGGGCCGCTTCCCCGGGGGGCGGCCCTTTCTCATGCCGGGGTGCGGGGTGATCCATTTGGGCGGTTCCCGAGGGGCCGCTAGACTGTCGTGGTTGCTCGGCGAGGGAGGCCGGCCCGTTCAGGGTCCGGCGGTCCGTTATCGACGCGCTCTTCGTAGCAGGCCATCGCCAGTCGTGGCCGGGTGACAGTCGCATCCGTCACCACCCATACGAGGAGTGCACATGTCCGAGGTCAAGCTCGCCGCTTCCCTCCGCTCGGAGTTCGGCAAGGGCGCCGCCCGCAAGATCCGCCGCGACAACAAGGTTCCCGGTGTCCTGTACGGCCACGGCACGGAGCCGGTCCACCTGACCCTCCCGGGCCACGACCTGGCGCTGGCGCTGCGTACGCCGAACGTTCTGCTGTCCCTGGAGATCGAGGGCCGCGGCACCGAGCTGGCGATCCCGAAGGCCGCGCAGCGCGACCCGCTGAAGGGTTTCCTCGAGCACGTCGACCTGCTCCTGGTCGAGCGTGGCGAGAAGGTCACCGTCGAGATCGTCGTCGAGACCGAGGGTGACCTGGCCCCGGGCGCCTTCCTGGTCGAGAACGTGCTGAACACGCTGTCGGTCGAGGCCGAGGCCACCCACATCCCGGAGTCCGTCACGGTCTCCATCGCCGGCCTGTCCGCCGGTGACGCCATCCACGCCAAGGACATCGCGCTGCCGAAGGGCACCGCCCTGGTGACGGACCCCGAGGCTGTCGTCATCCAGATCCTGGCCGCGCAGGCCGAGGAGCCGGCGGCCGAGGGTGCCGGGTCCGCCGAGGGCGCGGAGGCCTGAGCCGTAGGCTCTGCCTGACGTGACGGGGTGACGGGCCGCACGGCCCGTCACCCCGTTTCCTTTTTTCTCTCTGTACGCGCACGAGGAGACGTGGAGCGGATGACGGACGACGCGAACGCGCCCTGGCTGATCGTCGGCCTCGGCAATCCGGGCCCGGAGTACGCGGGCAACCGGCACAACATCGGCTTCATGGTGGTGGACCTGCTGGCCGAGCGGATCGGCGGGAAGTTCAAGCGGGCCCAAAAGGCGCAGGCGCAGGTGGTGGAGGGCCGGATGGGTCCCCCGGGGCCGGCCAACCGCCGGGTGGTGCTGGCGAAGCCGATGTCGTACATGAATCTGTCCGGTGGCCCGGTGACGGCGCTGCGGGACTTCTACAAGGTGCCGACGGCCCATGTGGTGGCAATCCACGACGAGTTGGACATCGACTACGGGGTGCTGCGGCTGAAGCTCGGTGGCGGGGACAACGGGCACAACGGTCTGAAGTCGATGACGAAGGCGATGGGGCCGGACTACCACCGGGTGCGGTGCGGCATCGGGCGCCCGCCGGGCCGCATGCAGGTGGCGGACTTCGTCCTGAAGGACTTCTCGTCGGCGGAGCGCAAGGACCTGGATTGGTTCGTGGACCGGGGCGCGGACGCGGTGGAGTGCCTGGTGGCGGAGGGTCTGGAGCGGGCGCAGTCGGCGTACAACTCCTAGGGCCTGGGGTCTTTTCGTACGACGGTACGATCGCGGGTCATGACGCACCTCCGTAACGCCGCCGTGGCCTTGGTCGTCCTGCTGCTCGTCGTCGCGGGTGGGTGGACGTCATGGGGGGCGGCCCAGCACGTGTTGCTGTCGAAGGGGCGGGAGCACGGGACGCTGACGGTGACGGGCTGCACGGAGGAGCGGTGCAGCGGGCGGTACGTGCCGGAGGATCCGTCGGTGACGCGGCGGACGCTGACGATCGAGCGTTCGGTGGCGGCGGAGAAGGGCGTGACGATCCCGGTGGTGGTGAAGCCGGGGACGGACGAGGGGGTGCGGGCGGGCTGGGGTGGTGGTCTGCACGCGTGGCTGCCGCTGGGCGGTGCGCTGTTGCTGGCGGCTCCGCTGGTCGCGGGCGGGTTGCGGATGACGCGGGCGGCGTGGTCGCTGGCGGGTGCGGGCGGGGCGTCGCTGGTGGCGGCGTTCTTCGCGTTGTGACGCTTCGCGTCGCCTCTCCCGGCCGGCCTGCGGATTCTTCGCATCCTGACGCAGAGCCGGTGATACCGGCGGGTCCTGCGCGATCGTTATGAACCTCTGGGTTAAGGGTGACGTAAGGCGACGGATAGGCTGCCCCCGCCACCTCCCACGGCATCCCTCATCCCAGATGGACGACTGCACATGCGACGATCCCTGATTTCCGCCGGCGCGCTTGTCGCGGCCATGGCGGGCTCCCTGGTCCTGGCCCCGGCCGCCTCCGCCTCCGACAGCACGACCCACCCGACACTGCGCCAGAAGCTTCCGCGCACCGCGACGACGAACGACGGCGGTGCCCCCCAGAAGGCGTTCGGCCAGTGCGAGGACATCCCGGCCGACCAGGACGGCTGGCACTTCGTGCTCCCCGGCAACAAGGGCCAGTTCGTCGAGCTGAAGGTGACCTTCGTGCCGGGCGGCACCAAGACCATCACCGACTTCACGTACAGCAGCAACGCCGAGGGCAAGCACGCGTTCGTGGGCTCCGAGGCGGGCGCGACGCTGGAGAAGGTCGAGGCGACGATCACCGGCAGCGTGCCGCACAACAAGTTCAACCTCTCGCACACCTGCCCCGCGAGCGCCAAGCCCACCCCCACCGGCACGCCCACCACCAGCGCGCCGACGCCGACGGACACCCCGACCACCGGGACCCCGACCGGCACGCCGACCACGGACGCGCCGACCACGGGCACGCCCACCACCGGCACCCCCTCGGGCACCCCGTCCGAGAGCACCGCCCCCTCCGGGACCCCGACCACCGGCGGCCCGACCACCGGCACCCCGGGCGAGAGCGTCTCCCCGACCTCGACGTCCTCGGAGAGCGCGGGCCAGCCGGTGCCGAGCGCGTCGGGTTCGTCCGCCCCGGGCGGCTCGGCCGAGGGTGACCTCGCCGAGACCGGTTCCAGCGCCCCGGTCGGTGTCCTCGCCGCCGTGGCCGTCGCCCTCGCGGGTGCCGGCGCGTTCCTGGTGAGCCGCCGCCGCAAGGCCCAGCAGCACTGACGTACCCCGTCATGACGGTGCCCCCACGGGAGATCCCGTGGGGGCACCGTCGCGTTCGGCGGACGGGGTGTCAGCCGGTGTTGCGGAGGCCCGCGGCGACACCGTTCACGGTGAGGAGCAGCGCCCGCGCGAGGAGCGGGTCCGGGTCCTCGCCGCGCTCGGCGGCGGCCCGCTGGCGGGCGAGCAGGGAGACCTGGAGGTAGGAGATCGGGTCCAGGTAGGCGTCGCGGATGGCGAAGGTCTGCTGGAGGACCGGGTGGGAGTCGAGCAGCTTCTCCCCGCCGGTGATCTTGAGGACCTCGGCGACCGTGAGGGCGTGCTCGGCCTCGATGGTGGCGAAGACGTGCTTGAGCTCGTCGGGGACGAGGGTGTCGACGTAGTGGCGGGCGATCCGCAGGTCGGTCTTCGCGAGCGTCATCTCCACGTTGGAGAGGAAGTTGCGGAAGAAGTGCCACCGCTCGTACATCTCGCCGAGGACGGCGGCGCCTTCCATGCCCGCTTCGCGCAGCGCCTTCAGGCCGGAGCCGACGCCGTACCAGCCGGGGACGATCTGCCGGGACTGGGTCCAGCCGAAGACCCACGGGATGGCGCGCAGTCCGTCGAGCGAGACGCCCGAGCCGGGGCGGCGGGAGGGGCGGGAGCCCAGGTGCAGGTCGGCGAGCTGGTCGACGGGGGTGGAGGCCAGGAAGTACGTCGGCAGGTCGGGGTCCTCGACGAGCTTGCGGTACGCGGTGTGGGCGGCGTCCGAGACGGTGTCCATGGCCGCGTCCCAGCGGGCGAGGGCCTCGTCCGACTGGCGGGGCGCGGTGTGCAGGGCGGAGGCCTGCAGGGTGGCCGCGACGGTCAGTTCGAGGTTCTCGCGGGCGAGGGACGGGATGAGGTACTTGTCGGAGATGACCTCGCCCTGCTCGGTCACCTTGATCTCGCCCTCCAGGGTGCCCCAGGGCTGGGCGAGGATCGCGTCGTGCGAGGGGCCGCCGCCGCGGCCGACGGTGCCGCCGCGGCCGTGGAAGAGGCGCAGCCGGACCCCGTAGCGGTGGGCGACGTCCCGCAGCCTCCGCTGGGCGCGGTGGATCTCCCACTGGGAGGTGGTGATGCCGCCGAACTTGGAGGAGTCGGAGTAGCCGAGCATGACCTCCTGCACGTCGCCGCGGAGCGAGACGAGGCGCCGGTAGGAGGGGTCGGCCAGCATGTCGTTGAGGATGACGTCGGCGGCCTTGAGCTCGTCGGTGGTCTCCAGGAGCGGCACGATGCCGATCTTGGCCCAGCCGGCGTGCAGGTCGATCAGGCCGGCCTCGCGGGCGAGGACGGTGGCGGCGAAGACGTCGTCGGCGCCCTGGCACATCGAGATGATGTACGACTCGATGACCTCGGGGCCGAAGCGCTCGAAGGCTTCCTTGACGGTGTGGAAGACGCCGAGGGTCTTCTCGCCGGCGGCGTCGAGCGGCGCGGGGGTGGGGGCGAGCGGGCGGCGGGAGCGGAGCTCCTTGGCGAGCAGCTTCTGCCGGTAGTCGCGCGGCATGTCCGCGTACCGCCAGGACTCCTCGCCGAGCCGGTCGAACAGCTGGCCGAGGGCGTGGTGGTGGGCTTCGGCGTGCTCGCGGACGTCCATGGTGGCGAGCTGGAGGCCGAAGGCGGAGAGGGTGCGGATGACCCGGTCCATGCGGCCGTCGGCGAAGAGGCCGCCGCGGTGCTCGCGCAGCGAGGTCTGGATGAGGGTGAGGTCGCGCAGCAGCTCGGCGGTGCCGAGGTAGTCGCGGCCTTCCTGGTGGGGGGTGCCCTTGGCGAGGCGCTCGCGGGTGTTGACGAGCTTCTGGCGGATGCAGGTGGCCTTGAGCCGGTAGGGCTCCTCGGCGTTGAGCCGCTTGTAGCGGGGGCTGATCTCCGGCAGGAGCTCCAGGTCGCGCTGGAGGGAGTCCAGGAGTTCCTGGGTGGCCCCGGTGTAGCGGATGGAGTTGGAGAGCAGGCCGCGGAGGAAGTCGACCAGTTCGAGGGCGTCGGTGATGCCGTGCTCGTGCTGGAGGATCAGGATGTCCCAGGTGACCTGCGGGGTGACGTTCGGGTTGCCGTCGCGGTCGCCGCCGATCCAGGTGCCGAAGGTCAGGGGGCGGGTGCCGGAGGGGAGTTCGAAGCCGACGCGCTCCAGCTCGGCGGCCAGGTCCTCCAGGACGTCGCCGACGGCGTTCGCGTGGAGCTCGTCCAGGTAGTAGATGGCGTTGCGGGCCTCGTCGGCGGGCTCGGGGCGGACGACCCTGAGTTCGTCGGTCTGCCAGATGAGGTCGATGTTCTCGGCGAGCCGCAGGTCGTGGCGGCGCCGGTCGGCCTCGATGACCGGGGTCTCCAGGAGGGCGCCGATCCGGCGGAGCTTGTTGAGGACGGACCGGCGGGCCGCCTCGGTGGGGTGGGCGGTGAAGACGGGGCGCACGTTGAGGTTCTTGACCGTCTCGCGTACGTGCGCGGGGTCCCCGTCCTTCAGCATGTCCGCGGTGCGGGCGAGGAGGCCGCCCTCGGCGGCGCGCTTCTCGCGCAGTTCACGGCCGCGGTGAACCTGCTCGGTGACATTCGCCAAGTGGAAGTAGGTGGAGAAGGCGCGCACGAGCTTCGCGGCGGTCTCCAGCTCCACGCCGCGCAGCAGCTCGGCGGCCGCGTCGCCGTCCTCACGGGTGAGCCGGCGGACCTTCTCGACGAGGTCGAGGAGCTCGTGGCCCTCCTGGCGGACGAGCGTCTCGCCCAGCAGGTCACCCAGGCGGCGGATGTCGGCGCGCAGCTCGGCGTTGGTGGTGGGGGTCTGGTCGGCACTGCTCACAGGTGTGGCTCCTTGCAGTGTTTGAGCACGTCTGGAGGGGTACTGGAGGCTTGCGGACCGCGCTGTCCGACGCCCCCAGGATAGGTGCCCGTGTCCTCCGTGGGGCCCACGCCCCCGCTCGTGCCCTCTTGCCGCGCGCCGTGACCCTGCCATACTTACGATGCCGTAGGTTACGGAGGCGTAGCCTGGTGCACGTCTGTCCCGTTCCTCCGCTCCCCGTCACCCCGGCCCTCCCGGCCCCGTCACCCCGGCCCTCGCGGCCCGTTCGCCCGGCCTTCCGGCCGCCGTTCGCCCGGCGCTCTCCGCCGGCCCCGTACCCCCCGGCCCTCCGGGCCCCGCTCCCCGGCCTTCCCGGCTCCGGGAGCGCCGGGGACTCCCCCGGCCCTTCCTTTCCCTTCCTCACCCCCAGGGACCTTCATGACCACAAGCCCCCAGATGACCTCCGCGCCCGGGACCGGCTCCGCGCCGGGCGACGCCGAGGCCCTGCCCTCCGCCACGCTCGGCGGCGACAGCAAGCGTTCGATCGAGCAGCTCGCCCTGCTGCTGTTCATCACGGTGCCGTTCCTGGCCGTGCTCGCGGCGGTGCCGCTCGCGTGGGGATGGGGGGTGAGCTGGCTCGACCTGGGGCTCATGACGGCGATGTACTTCATCGGCTGCCACGGGATCACGATCGGCTTCCACCGCTACTTCACCCACGGCTCGTTCAAGGCGAAGCGGCCGCTGCGGATCGCACTGGCGATCATGGGCTCGCTCGCGGTGGAGGGCCCGCTGGTGCGCTGGGTGGCGGATCACCGCAAGCACCACAAGTTCTCGGACGCGGAGGGCGACCCGCACTCCCCGTGGCGGTTCGGCGAGACGGTGCCGGCCCTGATGAAGGGCCTGTGGTGGGCGCACATCGGGTGGATGTTCGACGAGGAGCGGACGCCGCAGGCGAAGTACGCGCCGGACCTGATCAAGGACCCGGCGATCCGCGCGATCTCGCGTCAGTTCATCTTCTGGACGATGCTCTCCCTGGCGATCCCGCCGCTGGTCGGCGGTCTGGTGACGTGGTCGTGGTGGGGCGCGTTCACGGCGTTCTTCTGGGGCTCGCTGGTCCGGGTGGCACTGCTGCACCACGTGACCTGGTCGATCAACTCGATCTGCCACGCGGTGGGCAAGCGCCCCTTCAAGTCGCGTGACCGTTCGGGCAACGTCTGGTGGCTGGCCGTCCTCTCCTGCGGCGAGTCCTGGCACAACCTGCACCACGCGGACCCGACCTCGGCCCGGCACGGGGTGCTGCGCGGCCAGATCGACTCCAGCGCGCGGCTGATCCGCTGGTTCGAGCAGGCGGGCTGGGCGTACGACGTGCGCTGGCCTGCGGCCTCCCGTATCGACGCCCGGCGCCGGTCCGCGTCCGCAGACGCGGCATGATGGACGACGTGGCGATCGACGGCAGGACCAGCGGGACCGGCGGCAGCGCGGGCGAGCAGAAGCCCCGGCGCGGCCGGCGGGTCAGGATGACGGGCGCCGAGCGCCGCGAGCAGCTGCTGGACATCGGCCGCACGCTTTTCGCCGCGAAGGGCTTCGAGGGCACGTCGGTGGAGGAGATCGCGGCGAAGGCCGGGGTCTCCAAGCCGGTGGTGTACGAGCACTTCGGCGGCAAGGAGGGGCTGTACGCGGTCGTCGTCGACCGCGAGATGCGGCAGCTGCTCGACGGGGTGACGGGCGCGCTGACCGCCGGGCACCCGCGTGAGCTCCTGGAGCAGGCGGCGTTCGCGCTGCTCGACTACATCGAGAACTACACGGACGGCTTCCGGATCCTCGTACGGGACTCGCCGGTGGCCCAGTCGACGGGTACGTTCGCCTCGCTGATCAGTGACATCGCCACGCAGGTGGAGGACATCCTGGGCCTGGAGTTCAAGGCCCGCGGCTTCGACCCGAAGCTGGCCCCGCTGTACGCGCAGGCCCTGGTGGGCAGTGTGGCGCTGACCGGCCAGTGGTGGCTGGACGTCCGCAAGCCGAAGAAGGCGGAGGTCGCGGCGCACCTGGTGAACCTGGCGTGGCACGGGCTCGACGGGCTGGAGCAGAAGCCCCGGCTGATAGGGCACCGCAAGAGCTGACGGGAATGTCCCCGTACGGGAGGACCGGTGGGTTTTCCGATCTGACGAGGTCGGAAATCCACTGGTCCTTTCGCGTTCGAACAGGGATACACTCCCGATCACATCCGGAAGGGCGTTCGCCCTCCGCGCGCAGGACGCGCGGAGGCGGTGCGAACCCCTGCCCCGGTACCCATTTCTTGCGTCCCCAGGGGGGGATTCTCTTTGCGTTCCGCTTTCTTCGGGCGTGGCCGCCGTCTCACCGCGTGCACCGCTCTCGCCCTCTCCGCCGGCATGCTGCTGGCCACCCCCGCGTCGGCCGAGGAGCCGGCGCCGCGTCCTTCGGTGACGAAGCCGACGCCGACGTTCACGCCGCCGAAGCTCCCCGCGAAGCCGGAGTCGGGCCGGGCCGGCGCGGCGGCGGCCACGGACGCCTCCTTGCTGCTGTCGGACCTCGACGGTGACGGCCACGAGGACGCGATCTACCGCACCGTGAACAACAAGCTGTACGCGGCCACGACCACGGGCGGCGGCGGCGTTTTCGAGACGTACCGCTACGGCGACGTCGCCAAGGACATCATCCCGATCGGCAACCAGGTGGGCGACTCGGGTCCCGAGGTGCTCATACCGTCCGAGGACGGCACCCTCAAGATGTACGTCGACGCCCACGCGACCGGTGTCTCGTACGAGACGACGGTGGGCGGCGGCTGGCAGGCCTACAACAAGATCGTGTCGCCGGGTGACCTGACCGCCGACGGGCGGGCCGACGTCCTGGCCCGCGCCCACGACGGATCGCTGTACGTGTACGTGTCCACCGGCGACGTCAACCGGCCCTTCTACGGCCGGGCCAAGGTGGGCAGCGGCTGGAACATGTACGACCAGGTCGTCGGCCTCGGTGACGCCAACGGTGACGGGCACGGTGACGTGTACGCCCGCGACACCGCCGGCAAGCTGTGGATCTACCGGGGCACCGGCATCTCCACCAGGCCGTTCGGCGCCCGGGTCCTGGTCGGCACCGGGTGGGGGGTCTACAACCAGATCGTCCCCACCGACAACGGCGCGGTGCTCGCCCGTGACAACAGCGGCACCGGCTACTTCTACGCCGCCCGTGGCAACGGCACGCTGGCGGCCCCCGTGAAGTCCGGTGACACGGGTGACTACCGCTATGTGGCGCAGTTCGCCGGCGCGGGCAACATCCCGTACACGGGCAAGGAGGGGACGATCGCCCGCGACTCCCAGGGCACGCTGTACTGGTACGGCAATATCGCCACCGACAGGCCCGCGGCTCGGGAGCAGCTGAGCGACCCCGGCGGCTGGGCCGGCGCGAACCTGACCCACTTCTCGTCGATGAACCCGGACGGTTCCTCCGACATCGCCGAGATCTACGACGGCGGCCTCTACATCGAGGGCTCGTACTTCGGCGCCGGCTGGGGCATCTACAACACCCTCGTCGGCCCCGGCGACCTCAGCGGTGACGGCAAGGGCGACCTCCTCGCCCGTGACCGTTCCGGCAACCTGTACCTGTACCGGGGCTACGGCGACGGTGCCCGGATGGCCGCGCGGATCAAGGTCGGCAGCGGCTGGGGCGTCTACAACAAGCTGCTCGGCGCCGGTGACTACACGGGTGACGGCCGCATGGACCTGCTGGCGCGCACGTCGGGCGGTGACCTGTACCTGTACGCGGGCACGGGCTCGTCGACCTCGCCGTTCAAGGGCCGGCAGAAGATCGGCAGCGGCTGGAACGTGTACAAGCACCTCGTCGCCCCCGGTGACCTGAACGCGGACGGCAAGGGCGACCTGCTGGGCGTCACCTCCGGTGGCGACCTGTACCGCTACCTGAACGTGGCCCCGTCGAAGTTCTCGGGCCGCGCGAAGATCGGTTACGGCTACGGGATCTACAACACGATGTCCTGACGGCCCCCGGGCCTTCGGCAGGGCGCCCCGCACCGGTTCTCCGGTGCGGGGCGCCCGTGTGTTCAGGCGGGTTTGCGGGCGACGGCGAAGATCCGCCGGAAGGGGAAGACCGTGCCGTGGGGGCCGGGCGGGTAGGCCTCGCGGAGCCGGTCGCGGTACTGGCCGAGGAAGGCGTCGATGGCTTCCTGGTCGCCGTCGAGGGTGGTGAGGACGGGGCGCAGGGCGGTGCCCTTGACCCATTCGAGGACGGGGTCCTCGCCCTGGAGGAGCTGGCAGTACGTGGTCTCCCAGACGTCCGTCTCGCAGCCGAGGTCGGTGAGCCGGGTGAGGTAGTCGGCGGCGTCGAGGATGTGGACGAAGCGGCGGCCCTGGTCGCCGAGGCGGGAGCGCCACTCGGGGGTGTCGCACAGTTCGCCGAGGAGGGCGTGGCTGGGCGAGGTGAAGTTGGCGGGGACCTGGAAGGCGAGGACGCCGCCGGGGCGGAGGCCGTCGATCCAGGCGGCGAAGGACTCGGGGTGGTTGGGGACCCATTGGAGGGCCGCGTTGGAGACGATCAGGTCGTAGGGCTCGTCGGGGGCCCAGTGGGCGGCGTCGGCGGGCCGGAAGTCGATCCAGCCGCCGTCCCGGGTGGTGCCGGACCAGTCCTTCTCGGCCCGTTCCAGCATGTCGGGCGAGAGGTCGAAGCCGGTGATGTGGGCGTCGGGCCACCGGTCGGCGAGGAGGACGGTCACGTTGCCGGGGCCGCAGCCGAGGTCCGCGATCCGGGCGGGCCGGCCCTGGGCGGGCAGGTCCGGTATTCGGGCGAGCATGTCGAGGAAGGGACGGGTGCGATGGCCCGAGTGGCGGAGATACTGCTGCGGATCCCATGTCGGTGCTGCCGCGGATTCCACGGAATACATGTTCGAAGCCCCCTTGCTGGAACGAGTTGCCGAAGCGGAACGGAGTTCCGGCCGGGTCCCTTCCCCATGGTCCAGCGGAATATTTCTTGAAGTCAAGAATCTTGCTTACAAGTGGCTCGACCCCAAGAGACTTTATGTCAACAGACCCTCTACACTGATCACATGGAGGACGAGGTCGACCGTCTGGTCGCTGCATGGCGCCGCGAGCGCCCCGACCTCGACGTGGAACCGCTCGAGGTGCTCAGCCGCGTCTCCCGACTCGCCCGCCACCTCGACCGCGCCCGCCGTCTCGCCTTCTCCGAGCACCAGCTGGAGCCCTGGGAGTTCGACGTCCTGACCTCCCTGCGCCGCGCCGGGGCGCCCTACCAGCTCTCCCCCGGTCAGCTGCTCACACAGACCCTGGTCACCTCGGGCACCATGACCAATCGTATCGACCGCTTGGCCAAAAAGGGCCTGGTCGAACGGCTCCCCGATCCCAGCGACCGGCGCGGCGTCCTCGTCCGGCTCACTCCCGAGGGCCGCGACCGGGCCGACGAGGCGCTGGCCGGACTGCTCGCGCAGGAGCGGGCCATCCTCTCCCAGCTCTCCCGCACCCAGCGCGGCGAGCTGGCCGCGCTGCTACGCCGGCTGACCGCCCCGTTCGACAACGTTCCCGGCTAGCGGGGCCTCCAGCGGCGCCGGGCCGACGCCCGCCCGCCGGGCCAGGGCCACGGCCGCCAGCGTCGAGTGCACGCCCAGCTTCCCCAGCACGTTCTGCATGTGGGTACGGACGGTGTGCGGCGACAGGAACAGCCGCTCGGCCACCGCCTTCCGCCCCAGGCCCGCCACCATGCAGCGCAGCACCTCCCGCTCGCGCGGGGTCAGCGACTCCACGAGCCGCTCGCTCTCCGTGCGGTGCCGCCGGGCCTCCGTCAGCTCCCGCAGCACGCCCGTGAGCAGCGCCGGCGGCAGATGCGTCTCGTCCCGCAGCACCCCGCGGACCACGGCGAGGAGCCGCTGCAGGGAACAGTCCTTGGCGACCCAGCCCGCGGCCCCGGCCTGCAGCGCGAGCGCCGCCCTGCGGGGGTCGTCCCGCTCGGCGAGGACCACGGTGCGGACGGCGGGGTAGGTCCCGCGCACCCCGGCCACCAGGGCGATCCCGTCCGCCGGCCCCTTGGCCGTTCCGTCCCCCGGAGCCCGGGGCCCGGGCAGGGAGGCCCCGCCCGTGCCCGTACCGGTGAGCGGCGCCGGAGCCGGTCCGGGTGTCACGCCGAGGTCGGCGTCGACGAGGAGGACGTCGAACCTGCGGCCCTCCGCGGCGGCGCGCTCCAGGGAGCGCAGCGCGGCCTGGCCGGTGCCCGCCGCCGCCACGTCGACGTCCGGCTCGGCAGCGAGAGCGGCGGCCAGCGACTCGGCGAACACGCGGTGGTCGTCCACCACCAGGACCCGGATACGTGCCACGGACAACCCCCATGCGTCGAGGAACGGACCGGCGCGGGCACGGCGCCGGAGGCGGGTCGTCCGTCGCACGGCCGCCGCCGTGCACAGACTGTTACCCCTCTCCGCGCGCCGTACCCGGCGGTTCTCGACCCCTGAAACGGCACCGGCCCCCACCGGTGCTGCCCAACAGAGTAGGGGCGGGGCGGCACGGTGGGGGCCGATTGGCGGAACTGTCCGAAGACGGTGGGCGGCGTGGCGCGTTCAGGCGAGGCGCCGCGCGCCCGCCGAGGGGGTGGCGGGGAAGACGCCGGGCGCGGTGTACCCGGCGCCGGCGAAGGCCTCCTCGACCGCGGTGGCGACCGCGTCCGCCCGCGCGCTCTCCACCAGGACGACCGCCGAGCCGCCGAAGCCGCCGCCGGTCATGCGGGCGCCGAGGGCCCCGGCCGTGTTCGCCGCCGTGACCACCAGGTCCAGTTCCGGGCAGGAGACCCGCAGGTCGTCGCGGAGGGAGGCGTGGCCCTCGGTGAGGACCGGGCCGACCTCCCGGGTCCTTCCGGCGTCCAAGAGCGCGATGGTCCGGGCCACCCGGTCGTTGTCGGAGACCACGTGCCGGACGTACCGCGCCGTCGTCCCCCCGCCCAGCCGGGCGAGCGCGTCCGGCAGGTGCGCGGCGCTCACCTCGCGCAGGGTCCGCACACCGAGCGCCCGCGCGCCCGCTTCGCAACCGGCGCGCCGCTCGGCGTACGCGCCGTCCCCGAGGGCGTGCTTGACCCGGGTGTCCACGACGAGCAGCGTGAGCCCCTCGCGGGCCGGGTCGAAGGGCACCTGACGGTACGAGAGGTCGCGGGTGTCGAGGTGGAGGGCGTGGCCCTCCTCGGCGCAGGCGGAGGCCATCTGGTCCATGACGCCGCAGGGCACGCCGACGAAGGCGTTCTCCGCGCGCTGGGCGATCCGGGCGAGTTCGGGCCGGGTGAGGCCGAGGCCGAAGAGGTCGTTCAGGGCGAGGGCGGTGACGACCTCCAGGGCGGCCGAGGAGGAGAGTCCGGCACCGGTGGGGACGGTGGAGGCGAGGTGGACGTCGGCGCCGGTGACCGGGTGCCCCGCCGCGCGCAGCGCCCAGACGACGCCCGCCGGGTAGGCGGCCCAGCCGCCGCCGGAGAGTGGTTCCAGGGTGGCGGTGTCCAGCTGGACGACTCCGCCGTCGGTGTCGGCGGAGTGCAGCCGGAGCACGCCGTCGTCGCGGCGGGAGACGGCCGCCACGGTGGTGTGCGGCAGGGCGAGCGGCAGGACGAAGCCGTCGTTGAAGTCGGTGTACTCGCCGATGAGGTTGACCCGGCCGGGGGCCGCCCAGATCCCCTCGGGCGCGGTGCCGTACAGCGCCTGGAAGCCGGTGGCGACGTTCATGTCCGGTCCTCCTCGTGGCGCGCGCGGGCGAAGTCCCAGGCGTCGGCGACGACGGCCGCCAGGTCGGTGCGGGTGGGCCGCCAGCCGAGGCGGTCGCGGGCGGTGTCGGCGGAGGCCACCAGGACCGCGGGGTCGCCGGGGCGGCGCGGGGCGGTGATCTCGGGGACGGGACGGCCGGTGACCTCGCGGACGGTCTCGACGACCTCGCGGACGGAGAAGCCGTTGCCGTTGCCCAGGTTGCAGATGAGGTGCTCGCCCGCCGTCATGGCGTCGAGGGCCAGCAGGTGGGCCTCGGCGAGGTCGGCGACGTGGATGTAGTCGCGGACGCAGGTGCCGTCGGGGGTCGGGTAGTCCTCGCCGTACACGGAGATCGCCTCGCGCCGGCCGAGGGCGACCTGGAGGACGAGCGGGATGAGGTGGGACTCGGGCTCGTGGCGCTCCCCGTGGGAGCCGTACGCCCCGGCGACGTTGAAGTAGCGCAGGGAAACGGCGGCGAGGCCGTGGGCGGCGCACTCCCCGCCGATCATGTGGTCCACGGCGAGCTTGGTCGCCCCGTAGGGGCTGGTGGGGGCGGTGGGGGCGGTCTCGGTGATCGGGACGGAGACCGGTTCGCCGTAGGTGGCGGCGGTGGAGGAGAAGACGAGGCGGCGCACCCCGGCCGCGCGCATCGCGGCGAGCAGCGCGATCGTGCCGCCGACGTTGTTCTCCCAGTACTTCTCCGGGTGGGCGACGGACTCGCCGACCTGCGAGGAGGCGGCGAAGTGGAGGACGGCGTCGTACGAGCCGTCGAGCAGGCGGGCGGCGTCCTGGACGCGGCCCTCCACGAACTCCGCGCCCTCGGGGACGGCCTCGGCGAAGCCGGTGGAGAGGTCGTCGAGGACGGTGACCGCGTGGCCCCGCTCCAGGAGGTGGGCGGCGACCACGCTGCCCACGTATCCGGCCCCTCCGGTCACCAGGTACTTCTTCCGCGCGATCGTCGTCATGCGCTCGCCACCTCCCGGAGTCGTCGGGCCGCGTCCTCGGGCCGCACGTCGTTCATGAAGGCGCCCATGCCGGACTCGGTGCCGGCGAGGAACTTCAGTTTGCCGGGGGCGCGCCGGACGGTGAACAGCTCCAGGTGGAGCCCGAAGTCCTCGCGGCGGGGGTCGCCGAAGGGGGCCTGGTGCCAGGCGGAGATGTAGGGGGTGGGCGGGTGGTCCGGGCCGAAGAGGCGGTCGAAGCGCCTGAGGAGTTCCAGGTAGACGGGGGCGAAGCCGGCGCGGGCGGCCTCGTCCAGGGCGAGCAGGTCGGGCACCCGGCGGCGGGGGTGGAGGTGGACCTCGTACGGCCAGTGGGCGGCGTAGGGCACGAAGGCGGTCCAGTGGTCGGTCTCCAGGACGATCCGCTCGCCGTCGGCGCGTTCGCGGGCGACGAGGTCGTCGAAGAGGTTGCGGCCGGTGGCGCGGCGGTGCTCGTCGACGCGGCGGCGGGTCGCCGCGGTGCGGGGGGCGACGAAGGGGAAGGCGTAGATCTGGCCGTGGGAGTGGGGCAGGGTGACGCCGATCTCCTGGCCCCGGTTCTCGAAGCAGTAGACCTGCTGGACGCCGGGGAGGGCGGAGAGGGCGGCGGTGCGGTCGGTCCAGGCGTCGAGGACGAGGCGGGCCCGCTCCTCGGTGAGGTCGGCGAAGGAGGCGGTGTGGTCGTCGGTGAAGCAGACGACCTCGCAGCGGCCGACGCCGCCGGAGAGGGAGGGGAAACGGTTCTCGAAGACGACGACCTCGTACGCCTCCTCGGGGATCTCGCTCTCGCGGCCGCCGACGGCGGGGCAGAGCGGGCAGGCGTCGGCCGGCGGGTGGTAGGTGCGGGCCTGCCGGTGGGAGGCGATGGTGACGGGGTCGCCGGTGAGCTCGTCGAGGCGGATCTCGGAGCGGGAGACCACGGCCGTCAGGGGGCGCGGGTCGGTGGCGGTGCGGACGGCGTCGTCACGTCCGTCGTAGTAGATCAGCTCACGCCCGTCGGCGAGCGTGGTGACGGTCTTCTTCACGGGAGGGCCTCCGCGGGATCGAACAGAACCACGCACAAGTAATCACAATCCAACATGGCCGTCAATGGTGGAGCCCGGGAGCACCCCCTGGGCGTCTCCCGGCGGTTCCGGCGGTCGTGTCAGAGAGCGTTCCGGGGTCCCGGCACCACCCGGTCGAGCAGCCCCGTGCGGGCCGCGAGGGCCGCGGCCTCCAGGCGCGAACCGACCCCCAGCTTCATCAGGACCCGCTGCACGTGCGTACGGGCCGTGCTGGGCGCGATGCCCATCCCCGCCGCGATCAGCCGGGTGTCCTCGCCCTCCGCGACCCGCACGAGGACCTCCACCTCACGCCGCGTCAGCAGCCGCAGCAGCCGCTGCCCCTCGTCGTCCGGCCGCGCCGACGGATGGAGCAGCTCCGCGAAGGCGCCCTGCAGCAGCTGCGGCGCGACCGCCGCCTCCCCCGCCCGTGCCTTCAGCAGCGCCCGCTCCACCCCTTCGATGCGCTCGTCGTGCCGCACGTAGCCCGCCGCCCCGGCCGCGAACGCCGCCGCGATGCCGCGCGGCGACGGCACGGGGCCCAGCACGACCACGGCCACCTGCGGCCGTTCCCTCCTGATCCGTACGACCGGTTCGAAGGCGCCCGGCGCGGCCGGCGCCGCCGTGCCGAGCAGGCACACCTCCGGCGCCCGGCCGATCACGAGGTCCACCGCCCCCGCCACCGGCGCGGCCGCCGCGAGCACCCGGTGCCCGCGCAGCTTCAGCGCCGAGGCGAGCGCCTCCGCGAGCAGACGGTGCTCGTCCACCACCACGAGGCGTACGCCCATCCGGCCTCCCCCTCCTCCGGGTCCGCCGCTCCCCGGCCACCCTGACCCGGCAAGCTACACGCTCCCCCGGTCCGCCAGACCCCAACCGCCGGCCGGGGCGCGGGGGACGGAAAGCGCGCGAGGGCTCCCCCGGAACGACCGGGGGAGCCCTCGGAAGGTGCGTTCGGGCGCGGGCCGTCAGCGCGGCACGGCGAAGGAGACGAGCAGGTACTTCTTGGTGGTGTCCGTCTCGCGGGTCTTGCTCACCAGGTTGGCGGAGATGAAGAACCGGCCGCCTTCGTACCGGAGTTCGGCACCCGTCAGGCTGAAGCTGGTCTCGGCGTCCCGGATCGAGCGGTCCGCCGGGTTCTCCAGGAGGAGCGTCTCCTTCATCGTGCCGCCGTTGATGGAGACGATCCGCCCGCCCTTGTCGTAGGGCGGCTCCTTGTACGCGATGAGGTCGCCGCCGTCCATGCGCAGCGGCACCAGCGTGTACCGGTCGCCGGCGTCGGCCTTCTCCGGGACCGTACGGCCCGTGGTCAGGTCGAAGGCGATGATCTCGTTGGTCTCGTCGCCGTACTCGCCGGTGCTGCCCTCGTGCTCCTCGGTCGGCACGTACAGCCGGCCGTTGCCGACGAGCACCTGCGAGCAGGCCTCGACCTTGGTGGAGCGGCAGCGGGCCGCGTACTGATCCGCGTCCGCGGTGATCTTCGCCTTCAGCTTGCCCGTCTTCTCGTCGAGGGAGAAGAAGTCGGAGATGCCGCTGCCGTCACCGGCGCTCTCGCCGACGTCCGCCGCGACGACCAGCGGCTTGGTGGAGACGACCGAGGCGTACTTGACGCCCGTGGGCATCTTGTACTGCGAGATGACCGCGCCCGACGTCGGGTTGACGTTCTGGATGGTCACCGACCCGTTGTCGTACGAGCCGCACTTACGGACCGCGACGAGGCCCTCGCCGCCGCCGTAGCCGAGGTCGTAGCAGTTCTGGTTGTTGGCCTGCGGCTTCCAGCGCGGGTTGCCGTTGGCGAGGTCGAAGGCGGCGCCGCCGTCGGAGCCGCCGGCCGCGACGGTCGGCCCGCTGAGGGTGACCTCGCTGAACCGGACCTTCGCGTCGCCGGCGGTGCCGCCGGTGACGGAGGTCGACCACACCAGCTTGCCGGTGTTCAGGTCGACCAGGCCGACCTCGGTGCACGGCTGGTAGTAGCGCGGCGGGACCCGCTTGGTGGCCTCGAACAGGATCGGGACCTTGTTGTCGGCGGTCTTGTGGCGGGAGGTGCCGCAGACCTGGCCGGTGAGGGGCAGGGTCCACAGGACCGAGCCCTTGTCCAGGTCGTAGGCCACGACCGAGTTGACGCCCGGCTTCACGAAGGCCTTGTCCGTGAGCCAGGACCCCGTGACGTCCGTGACGTCCGGGACCTTCGGCACCGGCACCGACCAGGCGAGCTTCGCCTGCGTGTCGGCGGGCGCCTTCTCCGTGCCGCCGCCACCGAGGCCGCCGTTCCCGCCCGTCGTGCCGTCCCCGCCGCCGGTGCCCTGCGGGGCGCCGGTCGTGCCCTTGGCGTCGGGCGCCGGGTCACCGCCCTCGGAGGAGGCGTACCAGATGCCCGCGCCGATGATGAGGACGACGGCCACCACCGCCGCGAGGACGATCTGCATCTGCGCCGACAGCTTCCCGCGCCCGGCCGCCGGGGCCACCGCCACGGTCGGCTGCTGCCCGTAGGCCTGCGGGTCGTGGCCCGGCTGCTGCCCGTAGGGCTGCTGGCCGTACCCCGGCTGCCCGTACGCCTGCTGGGGCGCGGTCGGGTAGCCGTACGGGGGCTGCTGCGGGGCACCGCCGTACGGGCCGGGCTGCTGCGGCGCCTGCGGAGGCTGCTGCGGGTAGCCGTAACCGGGCTCCGGCTGCTGCGGGTAGCCGTACCCCGGAGCCTGCGGCGGCTGCGGGGGCTGCTGCGGCGGGGGCGTCGGCGCGCCGAAGCCGCCCTGGTGCTGCGGATCCGGCGGCTGGTTCGGCGGCGGGGGTGGCTGCGTCATCGGTGCGTGTCCTTCACTACTTGCTGAACGCCATCATCGTCTTGACCTGCTTCTCGTCCTTGTCGTTCAACGCGGAGACGCGCCCGCTGGCCACCACGAAGGTGCCGCCGCCGTAGGCGTAGCCGGCGCTGTAGAAGCTGCCCTCGATCTCGGAGGTGGCGACCGGGTGCTGGAGCTGGATCTTCGGAGCACCGCCGGCCGGGGCGATGGTGGCGACGGCGCCGCCCGCGTCGTACCGCGGCTCGACGTAGACCAGGACCTCGCCGCCCTCCATGCGCAGCGGCGTCATGGTCTGCTCACCGGGCGCCTTGGAACGCCACACCGGCTTGCCGTTCTTCAGGTCGAAGGCGATGACCTCGTTGGGGACGCCGTAGGCGGTCTCGGTCGCCATGTAGAAGCGCTGGGCGTCGGCGGCGACACCGGTGCAGCCCTGGAGGTTACGGCCGAAGACGACGAAGCTGCCGCCGCAGGAGGGGGCGAACTTGTCCTTGCCGCCCTGGATCTGGGAGCGCAGCGAACCGTTGGGGTTCAGCGCGAAGACGGACCACTTCTTCTCCTCGCGCTGGGTGGCGGAGACCACCAGCGGGTCGACCGAATAGACCTTGTCGACCTCCCAGTTGGCCTGGAGCTTGAAGCTCCACTTGGGCTTGCCGGTGTTCGGGTCGACCTCGCTGACCGACTGGACCTTCTTGTTCACGTCGCCCGAGGGGCAGTCGTAGGCGCCGATGAGCTTGGCCGGGCCGCCCGCGTACGCGAAGGGCTTGCAGCCGCTCGTGGGCGAGGCGAACAGCTGGCGGCCGTCGGTCAGCGAGAAGCCGTAGGCGCTGCTGCTGCCCGACGCGGTCACCGTGTTGCCGCCGATGGCGAGGGTGTTGTCGGAGAAGGCGAAGAGGCCCTTGGGCTTGGGGACGGCCTTCTTCCAGCCGGCCTTGCCGGTCTTCAGGTCGATCTGCTGGAGCTGGGTGCACTTGGCGCCGTCCTTGGCGCTCTCCGCGTACCCGAAGACCATCAGCCCGTTGGCGGAGGGCTCCGCGGGGACCGCGCACAGCTCGAACGGCAGGTCGACGTGCCACTTGGGGCTGCCGTCCTTGAGGCTGTAACCGTCGACGCCCTTGTACATCGCCTTGACGACGGTGTCGCCGACGATCCACGGGCCGTGCACGTCGGCGCCGTTGCGGGGCAGGTCGACGTCGTTCTTCAGCAGCCAGTTGACCTTGGCCTCGCCGGGCTTGCGGTCGGCGTTGAGGTCGTCGCTCCCGCCGGTCCCGTCGCCGCTGCCGTCGCCCTGGTCGACCGACTCGCTCGGCTTCGGCTCGGCCGAGCCGGAGGCGGAACCGGAGGCCGTCGCGGTCGGCTGGGCGATCGGTTCCTTGTCGTCACCACCGCCGACCACGGCCCAGGTGGTCACCGCGGCGACCAGCACGGCACCCGCGGCGATCGCCGCGACCAGACCGGTCCTGCCCTTGAACGGGCCGCCACCGCCGGGGGTGCCGGGCGGCGGCGTCGGTCCGCCCGGGTGGCCCGGCTGCTGCGGATAGCCGTACGGGCCCGGCTGCTGACCGTACGGGCCGGGGGCCGGCTGCTGGCCGTAGGGGCCGGGGGCCGGCTGGCCGTACGGACCCGGCTGGGGCTGCTGCGGGTACCCGTAGGGGCCGGGCTGCGGCTGCTGCGGGTAGCCGTAACCGGGCTGCGGCTGCTGACCGTACGGTCCCGGGGCGGCGGGCGGCGGACCCGGCGGGGTCTGCGGCGGTACCGGCGGCATCTGCGGGGCCTGCGGCGGTACCGGCGGGACACCGGGGCCCTGGGGGCCCTGGTTCGGGTCCTGAGGAGCTCCGAAGCCCCCCGGCGGCTGGTTGCTGGGCGGCTGGGTCATCAGCGTTTCCCCCTTGACGTGAGCGGGTTGTCTTTCTACCACTCACGCGGTGGCGCAAAAGCGACCGGTCCGCCCCTTGTGCCCAAGGGAGGACCGGCCCGTGATGCCCTCGTTATGCGTCCTCGGCCAGTTCGAGCCAGCGCATCTCCAGTTCCTCGCGCTCCCCCGCGAGCGCGCGGAGTTCGGCGTCGAGCTTCGCCACCTGCTCGAAGTCGGTGGCGTTCTCCGCGATCCGCGCGTGCAGCTTGGCCTCCTTCTCGGAGACCTTGTCGAGCTGCCGCTCGACCTTCTGCAGCTCCTTCTTCGCGGCGCGCGCGTCGGCCGCCGACGGCCCCTGCTTCGCCGGGGCGGCGGGCGCGGCGGGCGCCGGGACGGCCGCCTCGATCATCCGCTGACGCCGCTCCAGGTACTCGTCGATGCCACGCGGCAGCATCCGCAGCGCCCGGTCGCCGAGCAGCGCGAAGGTGCGGTCCGTGGTCCGCTCCAGGAAGAACCGGTCGTGCGAGATCACGACCATCGAGCCGGGCCAGCCGTCGAGGAGGTCCTCCAGCTGGGTGAGGGTCTCGATGTCGAGGTCGTTGGTGGGCTCGTCGAGGAAGAGGACGTTCGGCTCGTCCATCAGCAGGCGCAGCAACTGGAGCCGGCGCCGCTCACCGCCGGACAGGTCACCGACCGGCGTCCACTGCTTCTCCTTGCCGAAGCCGAACTGCTCGCACAGCTGGCCGGCCGTCATCTCCCGGCCCTTGCCCAGGTCGACGCGGTCGCGGATCTGCTGCACGGCCTCCAGGACCCGCAGGGTCGCCGGGAGTTCGGTGACGTCCTGGGAGAGGTAGGCGAGGCGGACGGTCTTGCCGACGACGATCCGGCCCTGCGGCGGCTGCTTCTCGCCCTGGGTGGCGGCGGCCTCCGCGAGCGCCCGGAGGAGTGAGGTCTTCCCCGCGCCGTTGACGCCGACGAGGCCGACGCGGTCGCCGGGGCCGAGCTGCCAGGTGAGGTGCTGGAGCAGCGTCTTGGGCCCCGCCGTGACGGTCACGTCCTCCAGGTCGAAGACGGTCTTCCCCAGACGGGCGCCCGCGAACTTCATCAGCTCGCTGGTGTCGCGCGGCGGCGGCACGTCCTCGATGAGCGCGTTCGCGGCCTCGACGCGGAACCGGGGCTTGGAGGTACGGGCCGGGGCGCCGCGCCGCAGCCAGGCCAGCTCCTTGCGGACCAGGTTCTGCCGCTTGACCTCCTCCGTGGCGGCGATCCGCTCCCGCTCCGCCCGCGCGAAGACGTAGTCGGAGTAGCCGCCCTCGTACTCGTACACGTCACCGCGCTGCACGTCCCACATGCGGGTGCAGACCTGGTCGAGGAACCACCGGTCGTGGGTGACGCAGACGAGGGCCGAGCGCCGGTTCTGCAGGTGGCGGGCGAGCCAGGCGATGCCCTCCACGTCCAGGTGGTTGGTGGGCTCGTCGAGGACGAGCAGGTCCTGGTCCTCGATGAGCAGCTTGGCCAGCGCGATCCGGCGCCGCTCACCACCGGACAGCGGCCCGATGACCGTGTCCAGGCCCTTCTCGAAGCCCGGCAGGTCCAGGCCGCCGAACAGGCCGGTGAGCACGTCGCGGATCTTGGCGCTGCCGGCCCACTCGTGGTCGGCCATGACACCGATGACCTCGTGGCGGATGGTCGCCGCCGGGTCGAGCGAATCGTGCTGCGTGAGCACCCCGAGCCGGAGCCCGCCACTGTGGGTGATCCGGCCGGTGTCGGCGTCCTCCAGCTTGGCCAGCATCCGGATGAGGGTCGTCTTGCCGTCGCCGTTGCGTCCGACCACCCCGATCCGGTCCCCTTCGGAGACGCCGAGCGACACGCCGTCGAGCAGCGCACGGGTGCCGTACACCTTGCTGACGTTCTCGACATTGACCAGGTTGACGGCCACGTTGACTCCTGTAAGGGGTGATCGATCGGTGTCCAGGGTAGACCGTGGCGTGGGCGGTCACTCTTTGTGATGACGTGATCGACGGTCCGCCGTTACGGTGGACACCAGGCAGAAGAATCCCGCTCATGGGAGGAACCATGACCGCCGAGCCGACGACCAGGCCGAAGACCGAGGGCGGCGCGAAGCGATGGCCGCAGCCTCCGCAGGACGGTTGGACCGTGGACGACCTGCTCACCCTGCCCGACCTCCCGCCGCACACCGAGATGATCGACGGGAGCCTGGTTTTCGTGAGTCCGCAGCGCCGATTCCACAGCGCGATGATCTTCCTGCTCCGGTCGGGGCTCCGCGCGAGCGTGCCCCCGGATCTGAGGGTCGACAGTGAGATGGCCGTGGTCATCGACGCCCGCAACTGCCCGGAGCCGGACGTCCTGGTGGTCCGCAAGGACGCGGTCCGGAGCCGTACACAGACGTCCTACCCCGTCGCGGACGTCCTGCTGGCCGTCGAGGTCGTCTCACCCGACTCCGAGTCCCGGGACCGGGACACCAAGCCGCACAAGTACGCCGCCGCCGGCATCCAGCACTTCTGGCTCGTGGAGATGGAGGGCGAGGACGACCACGCGGTCGTACGGGTCTACGAGCGGGACCCCGTCACCAAGGCGTACACCTGCACCGGCGTCCATCGCGACCGGCTGAAGCTGTCCGTCCCGTTCGCCCTCGACATCGATCTCACCGCGATCGACGAGATGTAGGTCCCTCCACCAGCAGCCACCCCACGAGGGCCAGGGCCACCGCCGCCGGGGCCGAGACGTCCACGGCGATCAGGGTGGCGGTGTGGCCCTCCAGGAGACCGGCGAAGCCCGCCGCCGACAGGCCGAGGACGCCCAGCAGGGCGAGGGTGATGCCGAGCGCGGCCAGCGGACCCGACCCCCCGGTGCGGGCGGACGGGGCCGGGGTCTCGAAGCGGCGGAAGACCGCCACCAGCAGGGCCGTGAGCGCCACCGCCGCGAGCAGCCGGACCGGCAGCCAGGCCCACCAGGCGGCCGAGGCGGGGGCCGGCGGTTCCAGGCCGAGGGCGGACAGCGCGCCGTACACGCCGAGCATGGCCGTCAGATGCCACAGGAACGCGGTCATCGCGATCCCGTTCGCCGCGACGACCACCCGCCACACCCCCGCGCGGGCCGCGAGCCGGCTCCCCGGGCCCCGCAGCAGCTCGACGGCGCCGACCAGCCACAGACCGTGGCAGAGCAGCGCCAGCGTCGGCGGGGCCATGTTGGACACCTCCTCGCCGGGCATCCCCACCATCGACAGCGGATACGGGCCGAGCGCCACGAGCGCGGCGGCGCCCGCGAGCCCGGCGCCGGCGAGGAGGGCCGGGCGGCGGATCATGCCGTCGGCGCGCAGGAATCCCAGCTGGTGGACGGCCAGCCACACGAAGGCGAAGTTGAGGAACTCGACGTACGGCACCCCGGCCGCGAAGCGCAGCACGTCGACCGCGACCGCGCCGGCCACCAGCGCGGCACACGCCCCCGCGCCCCACCGCTCGTGCAGGCGCAGCAGCGGCGGGGTGAGGGCGACCATCGCCAGATAGATCCCGATGAACCAGAGCAGCTGCGGGACCAGCCGCAGCACCGCCCCGGCCGTCCCGCCGCCCCGGCCCGCCAGCTGGATCAGCAGCGCGGCGGTGCCCCACACGGCGACGAAGACCATCGTGGGCCGCAGCAGCCTCCGCAGCCGGGCGCGGAGGAAGTCGGCGTAGCCGGGCCGGGAGCGGTGGGCGAGGGCGTGCGCGAACCCTCCGACGAAGAAGAAGACGGGCATGACCTGCAGGGCCCAGGTGACGATCTGGAGGCCGGGGACGACGGCGAGGAGGTTGTCGATCCGCCCGTCGGGAGTGACGGCCGCCATCGTCCAGTGCCCGAGCACCACGACGGCGAGCGAGGCGACGCGCAGGAGGTCGACGTACCGGTCCCGGCCGGCCGGCGTGGCGGCGGCGAGCTCCCGCGCGCCCGTACGGTGGCTGCTTCCCATGCGGGTACGGTGCCGCCCGCCGGGCCGGCCGCGACAGGGCGCGGATACTCAGGACGGTACTCAGACGGGGTGAGGAGCGCGACGGGCCTGCCCGGGCCCCCGTCAGGCCGTCAGGACCGTCGCTCCCTGGGCCGGGGAGGTGGCCGGGCGGGCCGTGCGGCAGGTGCCCGAGGCGATCAGGGCGTCGGCCACGGTCCGCGCCGCGTCCGCGTCCTTCACCAGGAACGCGGTCGTCGGACCCGAGCCGGAGACGAGGGCCGCGAGGGCGCCCGCGCCGGTGCCGGCCTCCAGGGTCGCGGCGAGCGAGGGGCGCAGGGAGAGCGCCGCCGGCTGGAGGTCGTTGACGAGGGCCTCCGCGAGGGCGGTGGTGTCACCGGTCGCCAGGGCCTCCAGGAGGGCCGGGGAGGCGGCCGGCTCGGGGACGTCCACGCCCTCGGTGAGCCGGTCGAACTCGCCGTACACCGCCGGGGTGGAGAGCCCGCCGTCGGCGACGGCGAACACCCAGTGGAAGGGGCCGCCTACGGGCAGGCCGGTCAGCCGCTCGCCGCGTCCGACACCGAGGGCCGCCCCGCCGACCAGGCTGAACGGCACGTCCGAGCCGAGTTCGGCGCAGATCTCCAGGAGTTCGGCGCGCGGGGTGTCAAGGCCCCAGAGCGCGTCGCAGGCGAGGAGCGCGCCCGCGCCGTCGGCGCTGCCGCCCGCCATGCCGCCCGCGACGGGGATGTCCTTGGCGATGTGCAGGTGCACGGCGGGCTCGATCCCGTGCCGGGCGGCGAGGAGTTCGGCGGCCCGCGCCGCCAGGTTGGTGCGGTCGAGCGGCACCTTGTCGGCGTCGGGGCCCTCGCAGGTGATCGTCAGCGCGGCGGCGCGGGTGGCCGTCACTTCGTCGTACAGGGAGACGGCCAGGAAGACGTTGGCCAGGTCGTGGAAGCCGTCCGGGCGGGCGGCGCCGACCGCGAGCTGGACGTTGACCTTGGCCGGGACCCGTACGGTCACGCTCGTGGGCGCGCTCACGCCTTGGCCTCCGCGATCCGCGCGAACTCCTCCACCGTCAGCGCCTCGCCCCGCGCCTGCGGCGAGATCCCGGCCTTGACGAGGGCCTCCTCGGCGGCGGCCGGGGAGCCCGCCCAGCCGGCGAGGGCGGCCCGCAGGGTCTTGCGGCGCTGCGCGAAAGCGGCGTCGACGACCGCGAACACCTCCGCCTTGGAGGCGGTGGTGGCCACGGGCTCGGCGCGGCGGACGAGGGAGACGAGCCCGGAGTCCACGTTCGGCGCGGGCCAGAAGACGTTGCGGCCGATGGAACCGGCGCGCTTCACCTCGGCGTACCAGTTCGCCTTCACCGACGGCACGCCGTACACCTTGTTGCCGGGCCGGGCGGCGAGCCGGTCGGCGACCTCGGCCTGGACCATGACGAGGGTCCGCTCGATGGTCGGGAAGCGGTCGAGCATGTGGAGCAGGACCGGGACGGCCACGTTGTACGGCAGGTTGGCGACGAGCGCGGTCGGCGCCGGGCCCGGCAGCTCCTGCACGTGCATGGCGTCGGAGTGGACCAGCGCGAAGCGGTCCTTCCGCTCCGGCATGCGGGCGGCGATCGTGGCCGGCAGGGCGGCGGCGAGCACGTCGTCGATCTCGACGGCCGTCACCCGGTCGGCGGCCTCCAGGAGGGCCAGGGTGAGGGAGCCGAGGCCGGGGCCCACCTCCACGACGACGTCGTCGGGGCGGACCTCCGCCGTGCGGACGATCCGCCGGACGGTGTTGGCGTCGATGACGAAGTTCTGGCCGCGCTGCTTCGTGGGGCGCACGCCGAGGGCGGCGGCCAGTTCACGGATGTCGGCGGGGCCGAGGAGGGCGTCGGGGCCGTCGGGGCCGGTGGTGGTGCTCACCGGTACAGCCTACGGGGCACGGGTGCGCGCCTCCTACGGCTCACCGTCCGGGGCGGCCTGCCGGGCGGACCGGGCCGGGGGTTCCGCGAGCCGGGTCCGGCTTCCGGGGCGGGCCGGGGCGGGCCGGCCGGTACGGCGGGGCGCCGGGCCCGGGCGGTCAGCTGTGGAGGCGGCGCCCGCAGTGCGGCCAGGGGGCGGCGCCGCGCCGCACGTACAGCTTCTTCGCCCGGTACGTCTGCTCGGCGGCGGGCGCGTCCTGCGCGACGCCGTCGCCGCCGAGGGAGCGCCAGGTGGCGGGGTCGAACTGGTAGAGCCCGCCATAGGTGCCGGAGGGGTCGACGGCGTCCGGGCGTCCGCCGGACTCGCAGGCGGCGAGCGCGGCCCAGTTCAGGCCGTCGGCGCCCGCGACGGAAGGGGGCTGCGGCCGGGTGCCGACACGGACCTTGCGGCTGACGGGCGCGCGGACGATCTCCTCGCCGGTCCTGCGGGGCCGCTGGGCGACACCGTTGACGGACCTCAGGCTGTACGTGACGCGGCGGACGCCCTGGACGCCCTGGCGTTCGACGACCTCCGTACCGGCGAACAGTTCCGCGTCGCGGACGCGCTCGACGGCGTACGGGATCGCCTCCTCGCGGACCTGCCGGGAGCCGGTGACGCGGAGCACGGTGACCGTCTGGCCGTCGCGCGGGAAGCTGCCGGCCGGGACGGAGGTGGTGTCCTGGCCGGAGAGGGTGATCCCGGCCTCGGCGAGGGCCTCGCGGACGGTGGCGGCGTTGGTGCGGACGGTCCGCTCGCGTCCGTCGGCGAGGAAGGTGACCGCGCGTTCGGTGCGGACGTCGAGGGCGAGGCCCCGCCGGGAGATGGGGGCCGAGCGGGAGACGGAGAGGTGGGCGCCCTCGGCCCGGACGCCGAGCTGGCGCAGGGCCCCCTCGACGGTCCGCGCGGTGGTCCACACCTGGCGGCGGGTGCCGTCCAGGGTGAGGGTGACCGGGCGGCCGTAGCGGACGGCGATCTCGTCCCCGTCGGTGAGGGCGTGGCCGGGCGCGGGGGCGACGATGTCGTGGTCGCCCACGGTGACGCCTTCGTCGGCGAGGAGTTCGGAGACGTCGTCGGCGAAGGTGTGGAAGGTGCGCGGCACGCCGTCCACGGAGAGCCGCACCGCCTTGTCGTCGGCGACGAAGGCGCTGGTGCCACCGGCGAGGACGGCGACGACGAGCGCCTGCGGGACGAGCCGCCGCAGCCCCTCGCCGCCCGTCCCGCCGGCCTTCCGGCGCCGCGCGGCCCGGCGGGAACCGGCGCGGGTGCCCTGCTCCGGGACGACGGGCGGGACGGCGACCGCCGGGAGGGTCGGCGCGGCCGGGCGGGGGGCCAGGGGCGGTGGCGGGGGCGGTGGTGGAGCGGTCGGGAGGACCAGCGCGGCCTGCGTCGGCTGCTCGTGCAGGGGGAGGGCCGGCGCGCCGGCCCCGCGCCGTCCGGCCCGGTGACTGCCCTGGGAAGTGCTCACGAGGCCGGGACCCTAGCCCCCTCCGCCGGTCACCGCCCGGCAGGACGCGGACACGTACCGTAACTGTTATGGATCGGTGACGGGTCCCCCCGGGATCACGGCTCAGTAGTCGAAGGCGCGGGCGGTGTTCACGGCGACGGCCTCCGCGAGGTCGTTCTCCCCGATGCCCCGCACCCGCGCCATCGCCCGGACGGTGACCGGGATCAGGTACGGGGCGTTGGGCCGGCCCCGGAAGGGCGCGGGGGTGAGGAAGGGGGCGTCGGTCTCGACCAGGACCAGCTCCAGCGGGGCGACGGCGAGGGCGTCCCGCAGCGGCTGGGCGTTCTTGAAGGTCACGTTGCCGGCGAAGGACATGTAGTAGCCCTTGGCCGCGCAGATGCGGGCCATGTCGGCGTCCCCGGAGTAGCAGTGGAAGACGGTCCGCTCGGGGGCGCCCTCCTCGTCGAGGACGCGCAGCACGTCGGCGTGGGCCTCCCGGTCGTGGATGACCAGGGTCTTGCCGTGCCGCTTGGCGATCTCGATGTGGGCGCGGAAGGAACGCTCCTGCGCGGCCATGCCCTCGGGCCCGGTGCGGAAGAAGTCCAGACCGGTCTCGCCGACGCCCAGGACGTGCGGCAGGGCCGCGAGCCGGTCGATCTCGGCGAGCGCGTCGTCCAGGGCCGCGTCGCCGCCGGCCTCCCGCGCGCCCTGCCGGGACCAGCCGTCCGGGTCGCCGAGCACGATGCGCGGGGCCTCGTTGGGGTGGAGGGCGACGGCCGCGTGCACCCGGGGGTGGGCCGCGGCGGTCTCGGCGGCCCACTGCGAGCCCTTCACGTCGCAGCCGACCTGCACCACGGTCGTGACGCCGACGGCGGCGGCCTTCGTCAGGGCCTCCTCGACGGTCCCCGACTGCATGTCCAGATGGGTGTGCGAGTCCGCGACCTCCACGAGGAGCGGTTCGGGCAGCGGCGGCGGGGCGTCCTTGGCACTCATGGCCCCGATCGTACGAGGGCCGCGCGGCCGGGGTGGTGCCTGTCGCTCGTCCCGGGTACCGGCCGGCCGGCCGGGTGCTGCCCGTGCGGGGCGGTCGTCCCGGCGGCTAGTCGGCCCGGGTGCTGCCCGTCCGTGGTCCAGGGTGCTGCTTGTCCCGGTGGCGGAATGGGTGCAGCAGGTCGGCGAGGTGCCAGTGGTGCGGCACCGGGGGCCGCTCCGGGTGTTCCTCGGTCAGCTCCTGCCCGATCGGTCCCGCCGGCGAGACGGGCTTCGCCGGCCGCGCGCCCTGCTGGTGCCGCTCGGTGGCGGCGACCGTGTCGAGCACCGAGGAGACCTGCCCCGCGCGCATGATGCGGACGACGTGCCCGCCGCAGTTCATGCAGGTGGGGCTGGACAGCGGGGACGGCACCCGCTCTCCCCCTGCCTTGTAGACGACGAATTCCTGGCCGGCCGCGTCGACGTGGTGCTCGATGTCGTACGCCTGCTCCCAGCCGTATCCGCACCGCATGCAGGCGAAGGCGTACGCCTCGTGGGCGACGGATGTGCCGGTGCCGGTGGTCTCGGTCATGCCAGCTCCTCTCCACTGGGTCCAGTGGACGCCTTTTCGGGCCGGAGCGCATCAGCGGGGGGAGAACCATGGAATTCTCTTGGGCTTTCCCTTGCCGAAACGCTCTGCGAAGAGTCCCGGCGCCGGATTCGGCTTTGCCTTTCAGATTAACCCTTCACCCTTTTCCCGGCCCGACGGCTCGGGGGGAGGGAAAGGGGACGGGGACGCGGGCGCCCCCGTCCCGGGGCGGGGGCGCCCCGGGCTCCTCATCCCGCGTTCTTCGCCGCGACGACCGCGTCGAACACCTCGCGCTTGGGAATCCCCGCCTCCGCCGCCACCGCCGCGATGGCCTCCTTGCGGCGCTCCCCCGCCTCCTCGCGGACCCGCACCCGGCGGACCAGCTCCTCGGCGTCCAGCTCGGCCGGGCCCGGCTCCGGGGCGCCCTCGACGACGACGGTGATCTCGCCGCGTACGCCCTCCGCCGCCCAGGCCGCCAGCTCGCCCAGCGATCCGCGCTTGACCTCCTCGTACGTCTTGGTCAGCTCGCGGCACACCGCGGCCCTGCGCTCGGCGCCGAAGACCTCCGCCATGGCGGCGAGGGTGTCGTCGAGCCGGTGGGGGGCCTCGAAGTAGACGAGGGTCCGCCGCTCGCCGGCCACCTCGCGCAGCCGGCCGAGCCGCTCGCCCGCCTTCCTCGGCAGGAAGCCCTCGAAGCAGAAGCGGTCCACGGGCAGTCCGGAGAGGGCCAGCGCGGTGAGCACGGCGGACGGGCCGGGGACGGCCGTCACCTTGATGTCCTGCTCGACGGCGGCGGCGACGAGCCGGTAGCCGGGGTCGGAGACGGACGGCATGCCCGCGTCCGTCACCAGGAGCACCCGGGCCCCGCCGGCGAGCGCCTCCACCAGTTCCGGTGTACGGGCCGATTCGTTGCCCTCGAAGTAGGAGACGACCCGGCCCTTGGTGTGGACGCCGAGCGCGCGGGTCAGCCCGCGCAGCCGCCGGGTGTCCTCGGCGGCCACGATGTCCGCGTTCTCCAGCTCGGCGGCGAGGCGCGGCGGGGCGTCCGCGATGTCACCGATGGGGGTCCCTGCGAGTACCAGCGTTCCTGTCACACGGGTCATCCTCCCAGCCCGGACAGGCGACGCGCACAGAAGCGTTCCCTACGATGGCGCGGTGACGAGTACCGCACCCGAGGCCCTGGAGGGCCAGCACCCCATGGCACCGACCGTGGCAGAGCCCTCTTCCTGGCAGCAGAGGCTGCGGCGCTTCGGCTACCGCCCGCCCGCCACCGGCACGCTCGCCATCGGCCTGCGGGACCGGCTCGACCCGCCGTACGCCCGGCCCTCGGAGAAGCTGTGGCGGCTGTGCGGGATCGGCCCGGCCCTGGCGGAGCGGCTGTGGCGGCTCTCGGCCTGGGGCGGTCCGCTGCTGGTGGCGGCGATCGCCGGCGTGCTGCGGTTCTGGAACCTGGGCAAGCCGCACGCGGTGATATTCGACGAGACGTACTACGCCAAGGACGCCTGGGCCCTGATCAACCGGGGTTACGAGGGTGCCTGGCCGAAGGACGTCGACAAGAAGATCCTCGTCGACCCCGGGTCCGTACCGATTCCGACCGACCCCGGCTACGTCGTCCACCCGCCGATGGGCAAGTGGGTCATCGGCATCGGCGAGAAGATCTTCGGTTTCGAGCCCTTCGGCTGGCGCTTCATGGTGGCGCTGCTCGGCACCCTGTCGGTGCTGCTGATCTGCCGGATCGGCCGGCGCCTGTTCCGTTCGACGTTCCTGGGCTGCCTGGCGGGTCTGCTGCTCGCCGTCGACGGCCTGCACTTCGTCATGAGCCGGACCGCGCTCCTCGACCAGGTGCTGATGTTCTTCCTGGTCGCGGCCTTCGGCTGCCTGATCGTGGACCGGGACCGGGCGCGGCGGCGGCTCGCCGGGGCACTGCCCGAGGACGAGGAGGGGGTGCTGCGGCCGGACGCGGAGATCGCGGAGACACTGCGCCTGGGGTGGCGGCCGTGGCGGATCGCGGCCGGCGTGATGCTGGGCCTGGCCGCGGCGACGAAGTGGAACGGTCTGACGTTCCTGGCGGCGTTCGGCCTGATGACGGTCCTGTGGGACGTGGGCGGCCGGCGGACGGCCGGCGCGGTCCGCCCCTACGTGTCGATGCTCAAGCGGGACGCCGTCCCGGCGTTCGTGTCGACGGTGCCGGTCGCGCTCGCCACCTACCTGGCGACCTGGTCGGGCTGGCTGGCCTCCGACAAGGGCTACTTCCGCACGTGGGCGGCCGACCAGGACAAGCTGGACGGTGGCGGCTTCTGGAGCTGGCTGCCGGAGTGGCTGCGGAGCCTGTGGCACTACGAGTACGCGGTGTGGGACTTCCACGTGAAGCTGACCTCGCCGCACACGTACGAGTCGAACCCGTGGTCGTGGATCGTGCTCGGCCGGCCCGTCTCCTACTTCTACGAGTCCCCGGCCCCCGGCACCGCGGGCTGCCCGGCCACCGCCAAGGAGAAGTGCGCCCAGGAGATCCTGGCCCTCGGCACCCCGCTCCTGTGGTGGGCCGCCTGCTTCGCCCTCCTGTACGTCCTGTGGCGCTGGGCCTTCCGCCGGGACTGGCGCGCGGGCGCCATCGCCTGCGCGGTCGCGACCGGCTGGCTCCCCTGGCTCCACTACCAGGAGCGCACGATCTTCCTCTTCTACGCGGTCGTCTTCGTGCCGTTCCTGTGCCTGGCGGTGGCCATGCTCATCGGCGCGATCATCGGCCCCCGCGGCTCCTCCGAACGCCGCCGCACGATGGGCGTGGTGACGGCCGGCTGCCTGGTGCTGCTGATCGTCTGGAACTTCATCTACTTCTGGCCGATCTACACGGCGACGCCGATCCCGCTGGACGAGTGGCGGGCGCGGATGTGGCTGGACACGTGGGTGTAGGGGGATTCGTTCGGACGACTCCCGCTGGGCTGGATGGTCGGTGATGATGGCCTGGTGGCTCACCGCGTCAGCACTCTGATCTCGGCTCTCAGCGTTCTCCCCGCCGTGATGCTGCTCGTCGTCGCCGTGCGCGAGTACCGCTCCGGGGCCTCGGTTCTCTGGGTCGCCGCCGGAGCGGTGATCCTCGCCGCCACCCTGCACGCGCTCGTGCGGGACGTGCGGCGCCTGCGGGCGGAGGCGGGGGGCGCGGACCGGTGAGCGGGGGCGCGGGCGGTCGCTCCGGCGGGGCCACGGGCGGGTGACCGGCCACACCTGCGCCCCTGTGGCCGAAAAGGGCGGGTGAGGTACCGGTTGTGACACAGGCGCCGAAAGTTGCTCGACACACGTATCGGACGGCTGTTTGACTCTCTCGTCCACCTGGGGAGGGGAGGCGCAGTCATGCGCAGTGGAGCCAAGGTCGCGATCGTCGGGGGTGTCTTCGTCGTCGTGGCGAGCGGGGTCGGCTACGGGGGCTACAACCTGTGGAGCGGGATCACGGGCGGCAGCACGTCCGTGGGGACCAGGGCCGGGGAGGCGCCGAAGTCGGGGCCCGTCACGCCGGACGAGGTCGGGACGGCCGCGAAGGACTTCCTCGCCGCCTGGGCGGCCGGGGAGCCGGAGCGGGCGGCCCAGCTGACCGACGACCCGGTGAACGCCGGGCCCGCGCTCGCCGGCTTCCGCAGCCACGCCTCCGTCTCGGCCGCCGAGATCACGCCGGGGCCGGCGACCGGGACGACGGTGCCGTTCACAGTGCGGGCGACCGTCACGTACGAGGGCCTGTCGAAGCCGTTGACCTACAGCTCCCGGCTGACGGTGGTACGGGGTCTCAGCACCGGCCGGCCGCTGGTGAAGTGGCAGCCGTCCGTCCTGCACCCGAAGCTCACCGCGAGCGGCACGCTGCGCACCGGCTCCTCGAAGACCGGCCCGGTGAAGGCCGTCGACCGGAACGGCAAGGAGCTGACGGCGGAGAAGTACCCCTCGCTCGGACCGGTCATCGATCAGCTGCGCAGCCGGTACGGCGCGGCCGCCGGGGGCAAGGGCGGTGTCGAGACCGTCATCGAGTCCGGCAGCTCGTCCGTGCCCGACACCACCCTCCTCGTCCTGTCGAAGGGGGAGCCGGGGCTGTTGAGGACCACCATCGACGCGGGTGTCCAGGCCGCCGCCGAGAAGGCGGTCGCGGCGTACGACCAGGCGGCGGTCACCGCGATCGAGCCGTCCACGGGCGCGATACGGGCCGTCGCCAACAGCCCCGCGCAGGGCTTCAACACCGCCTTCCAGGGCAAGCAGGCCCCCGGCTCCACGATGAAGATCGTCACCGCGGCGATGATGATGAAGCACGGCGTCGCGGGCCCCGACACCGTGGTGGAGTGTCCGCCGACCGTTTCCTGGGACGGTTACCCCATCCAGAACCTCAACAAGTTCCAGATCAAGGGCGGCACGCTCACGGAATCGTTCCGCCGCTCCTGCAACACCGCCTTCATCAAGGCCATCACGCCCCTGAAGGCGAAGGGAATCCACAACACCGCCCTCGGTGAGACCGCCCGCGACTCCTTCGGCATCGGCCTCACCTGGTCGGTGGGCGTCTCCACCGAGGACGGCTCGGTGCCCGAGTCGAGCGGGGTCGAGACGGCCGCCTCGTACATCGGCCAGGGCAGGATCACGATGAACGCGCTGAACGTGGCCTCGCTCTCCGCCACCGTCGCGAACGGCGGCTTCCTCCAGCCGTACCTGGTCCCGGCGAGCGTCGGGGACCGGGAGTTCGCCACGACCGGACCGCTCGCCCCCGAGGTCGCCTCCGGGCTGAAGCGGATGATGCGCGCGGCGACCGCTCCGGGCGGCACCGCCGCCGAGGCGATGGCGGGAGTGCCGTCACCCAAGGGCGCGAAGACCGGTTCCGCCGAGGTCGACGGGCAGGGCACGTCCAACAGCTGGTTCACCGGCTACTCCGGCGACCTGGCGGCCGGCGCCGTCGTCGAGTCCGGCGGTCACGGCGCGGACGCGGCGGGCCGGGTGGTGACCCGGGTCCTGAAGGCGGGCTGAGTTTCCGGGTGCCCCCGCCTCCACGGCCGGAAGGTGACGGCCCGGGGGCGGGGGGCGGTGCGCGGTGCGCCCGGCGGCGTACCGGTGCGCGTGCACGCGGAGGAAACCCGGTCGCACCGCCCCGCCGGCCCCCGCTAGCGTGCCGCCATGGCCACAGACGACCTTTCCGCCGCCCACCCCCAATTCGCCGCCGCCCTCCGGGAGCTGGGGCTCGACGTCGAGATCCGGCGCTTCCCGGACGAGACGCGGACCGCCGAGCAGGCCGCCGAGGCGATCGGCTGCGAGGTCTCCGAGATCGTCAAGTCACTGATCTTCGCCGCCGACGGCGTGCCGGTACTCGTCCTCATGGACGGTGCCTCGCGCGTCGACGTGGAGCGGGTCCGTGAGGAGCTGGGGGCCGGCGAGGTCACCCGGGCCGACGCGCGCGTGGTCCGCGAGACCACCGGCTACGCCATCGGCGGTGTCCCGCCCTTCGGACACCGCACCCGCACCCGGGTCATCGCCGACCGCGGCCTCCTCGACCACGACCTCGTGTGGGCGGCCGCGGGCAACCCGCACACCGTCTTCGCCCTGGACCCGAAGTCCCTGGTCACCCACGCCGGCGCCACCCTGGCGGACGTCCGGGAACCGTCCGCCTGAACGAGGGAGCCGCATGGGGACGGGGCGGGCGGCCCTCAGCAGGTGGCGCGGAAGAAGTCCGTACGGACGCGACGGAAGCCGGTGTGACCCGTCGCCTGCGTGTGCGCCAGGCACCACAGGGCGGGGCCCCGTCCGTCGTCCGCCGCGCCGGACCCTTCGAGACAGGTGGTGCACTCCGCCTCGGTGATCGTCCCGCTGCCCGACCGGTCGGGCCGCAGGGCCCAGAGTCTCGCCCGCCGAGGGGCCCCACACGTCGCTTCCGTCGCCCGGTTCACCCCTGCTCCCTCCCCACGGCCACCTCCGCCCACACCAGCTTCCCGGGCCCCTCCCGGTCCCCGACACCCCACGCGGCGGCCAGGCTGGCGACCAGGGGCTACAAGTCGATGTTCGAGCACCTCCCGGCGGTGCGCTCGGCCCACAGAACAGTGCGGAGCATCTGGCTAAGGTTGCAGCAGCGCAAGTGAGAGAAGGTGTCCGACGTGCAGCACAACTCCGCAGGTCCGGCCTGGCGAAGCAGTAGTTACAGCAGCGGCGACGGGCAGTGCGTCGAGGTCCGGGACGGCCTCCCGGGTGCCGTTCCCGTACGCGACAGCAAGGAACCCGCCGGGCCGCGCCTCTTCTTCGAGGCGGACGCGTGGGCGTCGTTCGTCGGTGCGCTGAAGACCTCGCGGCTGTAGGCGGGAGGCCTCGTGAACTCCGCCGGCCACCGGGCGGACGCCCAAGTGCTCTGGGACTTCCAGCGGATGGGGCACACGCCCCGGCGCTGTTCCGTGGCCGTGGGGCTCGGGAGTCATGATCTCGGGGTGGCCGAGGTCGCTGCGGGGCTGTACCTGCGGGGGCTCGTGCCGCTTGTCGTGTTCACCGGGGCGAACAGTCCGACGACCCGGGAGCGGATGCCCCGGGGCGAGGCCGAGCACTACCGGGAGCGGGCCCTGGAGATGGGGGTGCCGGCGGAGGCGGTGCTCGTGGAGACCGAGGCGCGGAACACCGGGGAGAACATCCGGTTCTCCCGGGAGCTGCTCGCCGCGCGCGGCGTCCCGGTGGCGTCCGTCCTGCTCATCAGCAAGCCGTACGAGGAGCGGCGGGCGTACGCGACCGCGCGGAAGCTCTGGCCGGAGGTCGAGGTGGTGTGCGCGTCTGCGGGGATGAGCCTCGACGCGTACGTGGCGGGGATCGGGGACCCCCGGCTCGTGCTGGACATGCTGGTCGGGGCCGTGCAGCGGCTGATGGTCTACCCCGCGCGCGGCTTCATGATCGAGCAGGAGATCCCCGCCCCGGTCGCGGCGGCGTACAGACGGCTGCGCGACGCCGGGTTCACCGGGCGTCTGCTCGCGGGGGAGCACTCCTAGGAGGGCTCGACCGCCGGAGTGTCCGGCAGAGGTTCCGGTGCCACGGGGGTGGGGGTGGCGGGGCGGGGCGGGGGCGGCTCGGTGACCGCCGGGGGGCCCGCCGGCCGTACGGGGGCGGGGACCGGGGACGGGCGGTCGGCCGGGAGGAGGGCCAGCAGGCAGACCGCCACCACCGCCGCCGCCGCGCCGAGGACGGCGAACGCGAACGCGCGCCGGCGGCGGGCCCCGCGCGCCGGGCCGTGCGGCGACATCCCGGGGCGCAGGCCGTGCGGGGTCACGAGGGCGGCGCGGGCGGTCAGGGCGGCGCGCAGCCGTTGCTCCGTCGCGGCGCGGCGCTTCTCCTCGTACGGAGTCGTGCGCGGAGTCATCGGACCTCCCCCAGTCTCTTCTCCAGCGCGTCGAGCGCGCGGCTCGCCGTCGACTTCACCGTCCCGCGCGAGAGGCCCAGCGTCCGCGCGATCTCCGCCTCGGACAGCTCCGACCAGTAGCGCAGCACCAGCACCTCCCGCTGGCGGCGCGTCAGGCCCGCCAGCGCGTCGAGCACGAGCCGGTGTTCCTCGGCCAGCAGCAGCCGCTCGTCCACCGGCGGGCCCGCGCCCTCGTGGGGCGGGGTGTAGGCGCGGGCGGTACGGCGCCGGCGCAGGACGGAGCGCGAGGCGTTCACGACGGCGGTGCGCAGGTACGCCCCGGGATCCTGAAGGCCCGTCAGGGAGGTGCCGTACGCCCGGCACACGGCGGTGAACGCGTCCTGCACGACGTCCTCGGCGGTGTGCGGGTCGTCCACCAGGAAGACCGCGAGGCGCACCAGGTCGACGCGCCGCGCCCGGTACAGCTCGGTGAGCGTGGGCGGCGGTTCCTCCGGGTACGGCGGGCCGTCGACCACCCGCAGCCGGGCCCGCGCCGGGGACTCGCGGCGTTCCGTGGCCTCGGGCCGGGTCAGGCGGGCGAGCAGCCGGAACCCGCGGGGCGGCGCTGCGGGAAGGGCGTACTGCATGGGCCTCGATCCGTTGCGGGAGGCGGGCGAGCCGCGACGGCGACCCGGCCCGCCCCCTGGCGGTGGTGCTCTCCTGCTGCTACTTGCCGGTGCCGGTGCCGGGCGCGACCACGCGCGGCGCTTCCTCGGCGGGAGCGGGAGCCGGGGCCGGGGCCTGCGGCGGGACCGGCGCCGGGGTGGGCTTCACCACGGGAGCGGGGACGGGGGCCGGTACGGGGACAGGCGCGGGAGCGGGCGCGGGCTTCGCGGGCGCAGGCGCCGGTACGGGAGCGGGTGCGGGCTTCACGGCGGGCGCGGGCGCCGGGGCCGGGGCCTCCACCGCGGGCGCCGGGGCCGGGGCCTCCACCGCCGGGGCGGGTGCGGGCGCCGCCTCCGGAGCGGCGGGGTGGTGGTCCGGGGCGACCGGTGCGGGCTGCGGGCGGGCGGAGTCGGCGGCGGCCTGGGCGGCGAAACCGCCGCCCAGGAGCAGCGCCGCCCCGGCGAGGACGCCCAGGGCCCGGGGGCGGGGGCGGAGGTTCCGCTTGGCGTGGCTGGACATGGTGGGTTCTCCCGATGCGGTGACGGACGTGGACGGGGGCTCCGGAGTCCGGACTCCGGAGCCCTCCCGAAGGGCGCCTTCACCCCTCCAGACGTGCGGCACCCGCCGGGGTTGCGCCTCCGGCCGGGAAAAGTGCGGGGAGGCCGGGCTCAGTGCCCGAGGACCTCCCCGAAGTGGGTGTTGACCGCCAGCACACCGCCGTCCACCCGCAGGGTCGTCCCGGTGATCCAGGCCGCGTCGCGGGAGGCGAGGAAGGCGACGGCGGCGGCCACGTCCTCGGGGGTGCCGACCCGGCCCAGTGGATAGACGCGTTCGGCGAGGACGGCGAGTTCGTCCTCGCGGCCCGCCCAGCTGCTCGTGGCGATCGTCCCCGGGTTGACCTGGTTGACGCGCACCCCCCGGCGGGCCGCGTCACCCGCCAGGGTGCGGGTGAGGGAGCCGAGCGCGGCCTTGGCGGCGCTGTAGGCGTGGCCGCCGAAGTCCATCTCGGCGTTGACGGAGCCCACGGTGACGACGGCCCCGCGCCCGCCGGCCGCCGCCAGCAGCGGCAGCGCGGCCCGGGCGCACCGGACGGCCCCCATCAGCGTCACGTGCAGCTGCCGCTCCCAGCCGGTGTCGGGCTCGTCCTCGAAGCGGTCCCGGTCCCGCTCGACCGGGGCGAAGGCGTTGTTGACGAGGACGTCGAGCCCGCCGAAGGCCTCCGCCGCGCGGGCGACGGCCGCGTCGACCGAGGCCTGGTCGGCGATGTCGCAGCGGACGGCCAGCGCCCCGGTCAGGGCGCCTGCGACCTCCCGCGCGCCCGCCTCGTCCACGTCGGCGACGAGCACCCGCGCCCCCTCGGCGGTGAGCCGCCGCGCGACGGCCGCGCCGATGCCCCGGGCCGCGCCGGTGACCATGACTCCGTACCCCTCGAACCGTGTCCTGAGATCCATGCCGCGATCACAGCACCGAACCCGGCCCGCCGCCAGGACCGGCCCGCCGGGCGGGGCGGGCGGGCGGCTCAGGGCGCGGGCTCAGGCGGGGAGGCAGTCGCGGACGGCCCGGATCAGGGCCTGGGCGCGCGGGTCGGCGGTGACCGTCCGGCGCATGCCGTTGGTGACGTAGCCGAAGGCGATGCCCGACTCGGCGTCGGCGAAGCCGAGGGAGCCGCCCCGGCCGGGGTGGCCGAAGGAGGTGGGGCCGAGGAGGGGCGAGGCCGGGCCGTGGAGCATGTGGCCGAGGCCGAAACGGGTGCCGACGAGGAGCGTGCGGTCGATGCCCGCCGACTCCTCGGTGCGGGCGAGGGTGAGGGTGGCCGGGGCGAAGAGGCGTACCCCGTCGACGGGGCCGAGGGTGGCGGCGTAGAAGCGGGAGAGCGCGCGGGCGGTGGCGACGCCCGAGGAGCCGGGCAGTTCGGCGGCCCGGTAGGCGGGGTCGTTCTCGTCGGGGCGGGGGTCGATGACGTCGAAGGCGCGGCGGGTGAGGGAGGACGGGTCCTCGTACGCGGCGGTGACCGAGCGCTTGGGGCGGAGCTTGAGGGCGCCGCTGCCGGCGGGTTCGATCTCCTCGACGCGGCCGAGGCGGCCGACGCGGTGCGTCTCGCCTTCGGGCAGGCCTATCCACAGGTCGAGGCCGAGCGGGCCGGCGATCTCGTCGGCGACCCAGCGGCCGGCGGTGCGGCCCGTGACCCGGTGGACCAGGCCGCCAAGGAGCCAGCTGAAGGTGTGGGGGTGGTAGCCGTGGGCGGTGCCGGGTTCCCAGACGGGCGCCTGCGCGGCCACGGCGGCGGTGGCGGTGGGCAGGTCGGCGGCCTCGGCGAGGGTGAGGGTCCGGTCGAGGACGGGCAGGCCGGCGCGGTGCGCGAGGAGCTGCCGTACGGTCACCCGGTCCTTGCCCTCGGCCTTGAACTCCGGCCAGTACGTGGCGACAGGGGCGTCCAGGTCGAGCAGGCCGCGCTGGTGCAGGAGGAGGGGGACGGCGGCGGAGACGCCCTTCGTGGCGGAGCGCACGACCTGCGCGGTGGACGCGGTCCAGGGCGCGGCACCGCCGGACCCGTCCTCGCCGTGGGCGTCCCGCGTCCCCGCCCACAGGTCGACCACCGGCACGCCGTCGTGGTGGACGGCGACGGCCGCGCCGCGCTCGCCGCGCCCCTCGAAGTTGCGCAGGAACGCGTCCCTGACCGGCTCCCAGCCCGCCGCCACCGTGCCCTGGACGTCCACCTGACCCACACTTCCTCTCGTACGAACGGCTCCCATGGTCTCAGGCGACGGAACCGGGGACGAAGCCGAAGGGCAGCTCCAGCCGGTGCCGGGCCATCAGCTCCGTGTCGGCGAGGATCTCGCCGGTCGGGCCGTCGGCGGCGATCACGCCCTCGCTGAGGATCACCGAGCGCGGGCAGAGCTCCAGGGCGTACGGCAGGTCGTGGGTGACCATGAGGACGGTGACGTCCAGCGAGCGCAGCACGTCGGCGAGCTCGCGGCGGGAGGCCGGGTCCAGGTTCGAGGACGGCTCGTCGAGGACGAGGATCTCCGGCTCCGTGGCGAGGACGGTCGCGACGGCGACCCGGCGGCGCTGCCCGAAGGACAGGTGGTGCGGGGGCCGGTCGGCGAACTCCGCCATGCCCACCCGTTCCAGCGCCCGCCTGACGACCGCGTCGAGGGCGGCGCCGCGCAGCCCGGCGGCGGCCGGGCCGAAGGCGACGTCCTCGCGGACGGTCGGCATGAACAGCTGGTCGTCGGGGTCCTGGAAGACGATGCCGACCCGGCGGCGGATCTCGGCCATGTGCCGCTTGCCGACCGGCAGCCCGGCGACGGTGACGGAGCCCGCGCCGGCGTCGAGGATGCCGTTGAGGTGCAGGACGAGGGTGGTCTTGCCGGCGCCGTTGGGACCGAGGAGGGCGACCCGTTCGCCGCGCCCGACGGTGAGGTCCACGCCGAAGAGGGCCTGGTGGCCGTCGGGGTAGGCGTAGGCGAGCCCGGTCACTTCGAGGGAGGGCGGGGGCGGGGCGGTGCGGGTCACGGGGTCCGTCCGGGAGGGCGCGGGGGTGGGGCGGGTCACGGGGTCCGTCCGGGGAGGCAGAGGAGGCAGATGAGCAGCGCGGTGAGCGGCAGGGCGGTGGCGCGCGCCCACTGCGCCCGGGTGGCGGGCGTCTCGTCGAGGACGGGCAGGGTGCCGGTGTAGCCCCGGCTGACCATGGCGAGGTGGACCCGTTCGCCCCGCTCGTACGAGCGGATGAAGAGGGCGCCCGCCGAGCGGGCGAGCACGCCCCAGTGGCGGACGCCCCGGGCCTCGAAGCCGCGCGAGCGGCGGGCGACGGACATGCGGCGCATCTCGTCGGTGACGACGTCCCCGTACCGGATCATGAAGGAGGCGATCTGGACGAGCAGCGGCGGCATCCGGAGGCGCTGGAGGCCGAGGAGCAGGGCCCGCAGTTCGGTGGTGGTGGCGAGGAGCACGGAGGCGGCCACGCCGAGGGTGCCCTTGGCGAGGACGTTCCAGGCGCCCCACAGGCCGGGGACGCTCAGGGAGATCCCGAGGAGCTCGGTCCGCTCGCCGGGCACCACGAACGGCATGAGCAGCGCGAACGCGACGAACGGCACCTCGATGAGCAGCCGCTTGAGCAGGAAGCCGGCCGGGACGCGGGCCGCGGCCGCCACGCCCGCGAGGAGCAGGGCGTACAGGGCGAAGGCCCAGACGGCCTCGCGGGGCGTGGAGACCACGACGACCACGAAGCCGAGGACGGCGACGAGCTTGGTGTGCGGGGGCAGCTCGTGGACCGGCGAACGGCCGGGCCGGTGGAGCCGGTGGGCGTGCCCCGCGCCCACCTCAGGCGTCCGCGGGGGTCTTGCGGCGGCGTACGGCCCAGAAGACGCCGGTGCCGGCGGCGAGCGTGACGCCCACGCCGATGACACCGGCGAGGCCGCCCGAGAGGCGCTCGGCCTCGACGCCCTCGACGCCGTAGTCGGCGAGCGGGGACCCGGCGGCGGCGTGCTCCTCGGCCGTGGCGTCGATGCCTTGGTCGGCGGCGACCTTCTCCAGGCCGTCGGGGCTGGCGGAGGCGTAGAAGGAGACGAACCCGGCGAGGACGAGGGCGGTGACGACGCCGCCGATCCACAGCTTCCTCGGCGAACCGGACGACGCCGGCGCGGCCGCCGCGCCGGTGCCGGCGGCGGGCCGGGCGTCGACGAGTTCCCCGCCGACGCGGAGCTTGAGCGGGGCGGTCAGGCCGCGGGCGCCGTACACGAGGTCGGGGCGGACGGCGAGGACCGCGCCGACGGTGAGCATGGTGATGGCGGCCTCGCCGACGCCGATGAGGACGTGCACGCCGAGCATGGCGGTGAGGACCGTGCCGATCGGTACGTCGGTGGTGCCGCCGATCGCGTAGAGCAGGGTGAAGGCGGCGGCGGAGGCCGGTACGGAGACGAGCGCGGCGACGAAGGCGGCCGCGGTCACCGAGCGGCGGGTGCGCGGCAGGACGAGGACGAGACCGCGGAAGAGGGCGTAGGCCACGACGACGGTGACGACGCCCATGACGGTGATGTTGACGCCGAGGGCGGTGAGACCGCCGTCGGCGAAGAGGAGCCCCTGCATGAGCAGGACGACGGCGATGCAGCAGACGCCGGTCCAGGGCCCGACGAGGATCGCGGCGAGCGCCCCGCCGAGGAGGTGTCCGCTGGTTCCGGCGGCGACCGGGAAGTTCAGCATCTGGACGGCGAAGACGAAGGCGGCGACGAGACCGGCGAGCGGGGCCGTGCGCTGGTCGAGTTCGCGGCGGGCTCCGCGCAGGCTGACGGCGACGGCGCCGGCGGCGACGAGACCGGCGGCGGCCGACACGGGGGCGTTGATGAATCCGTCAGGTACATGCACGCCCCGAATGATGAACGCTCCTGCAAAGCACTTGCAAGAGCGTAGGGATCACAGAACGGCACGGACGTGGCGTGCGCGACACCGGGGCGGCGCATGCGCGGCGCGCACTCCGGGAAGGAGGACACGTACGGGAGGGACCGAAGAGGCCGAAGAGGACCGAACGTGAGGAGCTCTCCGATGGACCCCGCGGATTCCGCGGAGGGGCACGCCGCAGGCGGCCCCGCCGTGCACCACCTCCCGCCGGCCGGCCGCGTGGTCGAGGACCGGGCCCGGGGGCGGATCGTCAGTGACGCGCCCCTCTCCCGTCCCGTCCCCGTCGCCCTCCGCTTCGACCCCGGCTCCTCGCCCGCCACCGTGCGCTTCGTCTTCCCCGGCGAGGTGGAGTGGGCCTTCCCGCGCGCCCTGCTGGAGCACGGCCTGCGCGTGCCCGCCCACCAGGGCGATGTCGCGGTGTGGCCGTGCGGGCGGGTGCAGACGGTCGTGGAGTTCCACGGCGAGGACGGTGTCGCGGTCGTCCAGTTCGACACCGCGGCCCTGGTCCGTTTCCTGCGCCGTACGTACGCGGGCGGGCGGGGCCCCGAACCGCGCGGCGCCGGCTCCACCCGTACGGAAGCGGCTCCCGCGGGCGCCTCCCGTACCGAGGCCTCCGACACCGACGGCGCCCGCACCGGAGCCGGCGCCAGGCGCACCGACGCGCGGACGCCGTCGGCGCGGCGCTGACCACCGGACGGGCGCACCGCCCCGGCACACCTCACCCCGACGCACGGACGCCGCCGGCGCGTCGCTGAACGACACGCCGACGGCGTCCTGCCGCGTCGGTTCCCCGTCCCCACAGGTTCCGGCGCGGTCCGGGGCGCGCCCCCCGCTCAGGGGCCGTCCCGGGGTTTCGAGGGGGCGGGCGCGGGCCTTCGGAGGAAGGCCCGGGCCCTGCCGGTCACGCCTTCACGAGGTCGGGCTCCGGCGTGCCGGCCGCGGCGTCGCGGGCGGCGGCCAGGCCCTCGCCCTCCACGTCCACGTTGGGCAGCGCCCGGTCGAGCCACTTCGGCAGCCACCAGGCCTTGGCGCCCAGGAGCGCCAGGACGGCCGGGACGATCGCCATGCGGACCACGAAGGCGTCGAAGAGGACGGCCACGGCCAGGCCGAAGCCGATCATCTTGACCATCTGGTCGGACATCCCGATGAAGCCGGCGAAGACCGCGATCATGATCACGGCGGCGGCCGTGACCACCCGGGCGCTGTGCCGGAAGCCGGTCACGACGGCCTGGGCGGGCCGCTCCCCGTGGACGTACGCCTCGCGCATCCGGGTGACGAGGAAGACCTCGTAGTCCATCGCGAGCCCGAAGACGACACCCACCATGAAGATCGGCATCATCGACATGATCGGGCCGGTCTGCTCGACGCCGAACAGGCTGCCCAGCCAGCCCCACTGGAAGACCGCGACGACCGCGCCGAGGGCCGCGACGACCGAGAGCAGGAAGCCGAGGGCCGCCTTGAGCGGGACGAGGACGGAGCGGAAGACCAGGGTGAGCAGGACGAAGGCGAGTCCGACGACCAGGGCCAGGTAGGGCACGAGGGCGTCGTTCATCTTCTGCGAGAAGTCGATGTTCATCGCGGTGGCGCCGGTGACGAGGACCTCGTCGCCGGTGGCGTCCCGGATGTCGTGGACGAGGGTCTCGGTGGCGGCCGAGGAGGGCCGGTCCTTCGGGACGACGGTGATCATGGCGGCGTCGCCGGCCTTGTTGGGGGTGGCCGGGGTGACGGCGGCCCAGCCGTCGAGGCCCTTGATCGTGGAGACGGTCCGGTCGGCGGTGGCCCGGTCGCCGTCCACGACGACGAGGAGGGGGCCGTTGAAGCCGGGGCCGAAGCCGTCGGACAGCAGGTCGTACGCCCGGCGCTCGGTGGCGGAGACCGGCTTGACGCCGTCGTCCGGCAGGCCCATCTCCAGGGAGGCGGCGGGGACGGCGATGGCACCGAGACCGAGGACGCCGACGAGCAGCACCATCAGGGGACGGCGGACGACGAAGCCGGCCCACCGCGTTCCGGCGTTGGGCTTGGCCGGGGCCCCGGCCGTACCGGCACCCTGCTTGCCCGCCTCCGTACGCTCGGCGGCCCTGGCCGCCTTGCGCTCCTTCCGGCTGACGATCTTGTCGCCGGCGAAGCCCAGCAGCGCCGGGATGAGGGTGAGCGCGATGAGGACGGCGATCACCACGGTGCCGGCGGCGGCGAAGCCCATCTTCGTCAGCATCGGGATGTTGACGACGGCCAGGCCGACGAGGGCGATGACGACGGTGAGCCCGGCGAAGACGACGGCGGAGCCCGCCGTGCCGACCGCGCGGCCCACGGCCTCCTCCTTGTCCCGGCCCTCGGCGAGCTCCGCGCGGTAGCGGGAGACGATGAAGAGGGCGTAGTCGATGCCGACGGCGAGGCCGATCATCGTGGCGAGGGTGGAGGTGGTGCTGCCCAGGTCCAGGACGTTGGCGAGCGCCGTGATCGCGGAGACGCCGATGCCGACGCCGATGATCGCGGTCAGCAGCGGGAGTCCGGCGGCCACGAGCGAGCCGAAGGTGAGGACGAGCACGATGCCGGCGATGACCACGCCGACGGCCTCGCTCGCGCCCTGTTCCGGCATGGTCTGGAGCGCGTCACCACCGATCTCGACGGTCAGCCCCTTCCCCTGCGCGTTGTGCCCGGTCTCCTTGAGGGCGTCCCGGGTCGCGTCGGTCAGCTCCATCGCGTTGACCTTGTACGTGACGGAGACGTAGGCGGTCGAGCCGTCACGGGAGACGGCCTGCGTGGTGTACGGGTCGGAGACGGCGACGATCTGGTCCGAGCCGGACTTCAGAGCGGCGACGGTCTCCTGGACGACGGCCTTGTGCGCGGCGTCGGTCATCCTGCCGCCGCCGGGGGCCTTGAAGACGACGCGGGCGGTGGCTCCGTCGGCGCCGGCGCCCGGGAAGCGCTCTTCGAGCAGGTCGAAGGCGCGCTGGGCCTCGGTGCCGGGTATGGAGAAGGAGCTGGAGGTGGCGGCGGGCGCGGTGGCGGCGCCGACTCCGGCGATCGCCAGGAGCGCCACCCAGAGGAGGGCGACGAGCCGTCGGCGCCGGAAGGCGGAGCGGCCCAGCTTGTAGAGGAAGGTGGCCACGGGTGCGTACTCCCGGTGTGATTGGGACAGGGCATGGGGAGCCGGCCCGACGGCGTGAGCGGTACGCGTCAGGTGGTGCGGGGTGGTGCGGTCGCTGTGGGGACAGCGGGTGTCAGACGCCGAGTGAGGGGAGCACGACGGCGTCGACGTAGGCGCTGAGGAACGCGTGGTCGACCGGCTGATCGTCGATCAGCGGACGGGCGACGAACGCGCCGATCAGCATGTGCGGGACGAGCGAGAGCGCCGGGTTCCCGGCGTCGACCTCGCCCCTGCGGACGGCCCGGCCGAGGACTTCCGCGAGACCGTTCATCTCGGGTGCGATGAGCAGTTCGCGCAGGGCCTGGTGCAGGTCCGGATTGTCGTGGACGGCATGGGCCAGACCCCGCATCAGCGCGGAGTCCTTCTCCATCTGGCAGTCGTCGGTCCGCTCCAGGAGCGCCTGGAAGTCCCCGCGCAGGGAGCCGGTGTCGATCTCGGCGAGATCGACCGGCTTGTTGTGGCGCAGGGCCCGGGCGACCAGTTCCGGCTTGCTCCCCCACTGGCGGTAGAGGGTGGCCTTGCTGGAACGGGTGCGGGCGGCGACGGCGTCCATGGTGAGGGCGTCGTAGCCGACCTCGCGGAGGAGGTCGAGCACGGCTTCGTACAGCTCGGACTCACGCTCGGGGGTGAGCCTGCTGCGTGCCATGACCGGTCTCCCGTCCGATCGAAACGGTGTCGTACACCTCGACCCTACCCACCCCCTCAGCGAAACGAAACCGTTTCGTACGTGTTCTCGGCCACACGCGGCCGGCCCCGCACCGTCCCTCGCCCGTACGGGTCCGGCGGCTGGACACGCGTACGAGTTGCCGCGCCCCCCTCGCGCGGAAAGCATGAGGGGGTGAGCGACGACGTGGCCTACCTCCGTTTTCCGCACCTCCACGACGACCTGCTGTGCTTCGCGGCCGAGGACGACCTGTGGCTCGCCCCCCTCGTGCCCGAGGGCGAACGGCCCGGCCGGGCCTGGCGGCTCACGGTCGACCGCACCCGCGTCGGCCCGCCGCGCTTCTCCCCCGACGGCCGTCACGTCGCCTACACGAGCTGGCGCAGCCTGGACCCCGAGATCCACCTCGTGCCCGTCGACGGCGGACCGGCCCGGCGGCTCACGCACTGGGGCTCCACCGACACCCGGGTCTGCTCCTGGACGCCGCCGGACAAGGACGGCCGCTCCGACATCCTCGCCGTCTCCTCGCACGGCCAGCCCTTCTCGTACTTCTCGTGGGCCTACACCGTGCCCACCGACGGCTCGCCCGGTGGCCGCATGCCCTGGGGGCCGGTCAGCGACATCTCCTGCTCCGACCAGGCCGGCGGCGAGCGCCGCACCCTCCTCCTCACCGGCCGGCCGCCCCACGAGCCCGCCGCCTGGAAGCGCTACCGGGGCGGCGCCACCGGCCGGCTCTGGCTGCACGGCGAACGGCTCCTGGCCGACCTCGGCGGCCAGCTCGACGCGCCCCTGTTCGTCGGCGGCAGGATCGCCTTCCTCTCCGACCACGAGGGCATCGGCAACCTCTACTCCTGCCTGCCCGACGGCACCGACCTGCGCCGCCACACCGACCACGACGCCTTCTACGCCCGGCACGCCTCCAGCGACGGCCGCCGGGTCGTCTACCAGTGCGCGGGCGAACTGTGGATCGTGGACGAGCTGACCCCGGACTCCCGCCCGCGCAAGCTGGAGGTACGGCTCGGCGGCCAGCGCGCGGGCCGCCGCGCCTACCAGGTGCCCGCCGCCCACCACGTCGACGCGCTCTCCGTCGACGAGACCGGCCGGGCCAGCGCCGTCGGCGTGCGCGGCAGCCTCTACTGGCTCACCCACCGCGACGGCCCGGCCCGCGCGCTCACCGACACCCCCGGGGTGCGGGTCCGGTTGCCCGAGATGCTCGGCAGCGGCGGGCGGATCGCGTACGTCACCGACGCCGAGGGCGAGGACGCCATCGAGGTGGCGTACCTGCCGCGCGCCACCGGCGACCGGCCGCCCCGCCGCCTCGCGCAGGGCCTGCTCGGCCGGGTCGAGGAGATGGCCGCCGACCCGGACGGGGACCGCCTCGCCGTCGCCTCCCACGACGGCAGACTGCTGCTGGTCGACACCAGTGAGGACGCGGTGGGCGGGGAGGACCCCCTGACCGGCGAGGGGACGGACGGTTCGGAGGAAGGGGCCGGAGGTACGGAAGGGGCCCGAGCCGCGGAAGGGGCCGGAGGTACGGCAGGAGCCGAAGGTACGGAAGTGGACCCGGCCGTGGACGAGGCACCGGCCGCGCAGGCGGCGCCCACCCGCGTCACCGAGCTCATCCGGTCCGTCAACGGCCCCGTCCGCGACCTCGCCTTCTCCCCCGACGGCGCCTGGCTGACCTGGTCCCACCCCGGCATCGGCCGCTCCCTGCGCTCCATCAAGATGGCCCGCATCACCGGCCCCGGCGCCCCCACCGTCGTCGACGTCACCAACGGCCGCTTCGAGGACGAGAACCCGGTCTTCACCCGGGACGGCCGCTATCTGGCCTTCCTCTCCTGGCGGGGCTTCGACCCGGTGTACGACGTCCACACCGGCGACCTGTCCTTCCCGCTGGGCTGCCGCCCCTATCTCGTACCGCTCTCCTCCGCCACGCCCTCCCCCTTCGCGCTGCTCCCCGACGGGCGGCCGGCGGCCGGCGGGCTCGACCCCGACGACGCGGTGGACACCGGCGACGGCACGGTCACCGTCGAGGTCGAGGGCCTGGCCGACCGGGTCACGCCCTTCCCGGTGGCCGCCTCCAAGTACTCGGCCCTGCATCCGGTCAGCGGCGGCGGCCTGGTCTGGCTGCGCTGGCCCATCTCGGGCGCGCTCGGCGAAACCTTCGCCAACCCGGCCGACACCTCGGGCCGCCCCACCCTGGAGCACTTCTCCGTGACCCGGGCGCGCCGCACCGAACTCGCCAAGGATCTGGACTGGTTCGCCGTCAGCGGTGACGGCAGCCGCCTGGTGATCGTGGACGAGGGCGAACTGCGGGCCGTGCCCGCCACGGAACCCGGCGACGGCGACTCCACCGTCTACCTGGACCTGCGGCGCATCCTGCACGAGGTCGACCCGTGCGCCGAGTGGCGGGGCGCCTTCGACGAGGCGGGGCGGATCGTCCGCGCCTACTTCTGGGAGCCCGGCATGGGCGGGGTCGACTGGTCGGCGATCCTGGACCAGTACCGTCCGCTGGTGGAACGGGTCGCCTCCCCCGACGAGTTCGCCGACCTGCTGCGCGAGGTCATGGGCGAACTCGGCACCTCCCACGCCTACGTCACCCCCGCCCGCCGCAACGAGGGCCCGCCGCACTACCAGCGCCCCCAGGGCCTGCTGGGCGCCAACTTCGTCCCCCGTGAGGGCGGCTGGACGGTGAAGCGCATCCTGCCCGGCGACTCCTCCGACTCCAAGGCCCGTTCGCCGCTGGCCGGCACCGGCATCCGCCCCGGCGCGATCCTCACCCATGTCGACGGCCGGCCCGTGGACCCGGTGGCGGGGCCGTACCCGCTGCTCGCCGGCACCGGCGGCACCACCGTCGAGCTCACCTTCACGCCCGCCGAGGGCGAGGGGCGCGCCCGCCGCGTCGCCGTCGTCCCGCTCGTGGACGAGCGCCCGCTGCGCTACCAGGACTGGGTCACGAAGCGCCGCGCGGTGGTCCGGGAGCTGAGCGGCGGCCGGTGCGGCTACCTGCACATCCCCGACATGGGCGGCTCCGGCTGGGCGCAGTTCAACCGCGACCTGCGCATGGAGGTCTCCCGGCCCGCCCTCATCGTCGACGTGCGCGGCAACGCGGGCGGCCACATCAGCGAGCTGGTGATCGAGCAGCTCACCCGGAAGATCCTGGGCTGGGACCTCACCCGGAACGCGCAGCCCGTCAGTTACGCCTCGAACGCGCCGCGCGGCCCCGTCGTCGCCCTCGCCGACGAGGCCACCTCCTCCGACGGCGACATGATCACCGCCGCGTTCAAACTGCTCGGCCTCGGCCCCGTGGTGGGCCAGCGCACCTGGGGCGGGGTCGTCGGCATGACCGGCCGCCACCGGCTCGGCGACGGCACGCAGATCACCGTCCCCATGAACGCGGCCTGGTTCCCCGAGTACGGCTGGTCGGTCGAGAACCACGGCGTCGAACCCGACCTCGCGGTCCTGCGCACCCCCCTGGACTGGGCCGAGGGCCGGCACGCCCAGCTCGACGACGCCGTGCACGTGGCGCTCGCGCTCCTGGAGAAGACACCGGCCGCGAGCCCCCCGGGTTACGAGGACGTGCCGGACCGCTCGCGCCCGAAGCTGCCGCCGAGGTCCAGCTCGTAGGCGATGCCGGGTTCGCCGGGCCCGAGGCCGACGCTGCCGACGGCCCCGAAGCCGACGCGGGTGAGGACCGCGCGGGAGGCGTCGTTGGCGAGGGCCGCGGCAGCGGTGAGCCGGCGCAGCCCGTACTCCTCGACGGCGAGCCGGCACACCTCCCGTACGCCCCGGGTGGCGAGGCCCCGGCCGGTCGCCTTCCCGGCCAGCCGGAAGCCGAGTTCGGCGGTGCCCTCGCGCGGGTCGACGCCGAGCAGATCGACCCGGCCGAGGATCTCCCCGCCCTCCGCGACCAGCACGTGGAAGTGGATCTCGCCGGCGTCCTGCGCCGCCAGCAGCTCCCGGTGCCGGGCGTCGAACTCCTCCACGTACGCGTCGCCCCGGTCGGGGGCGGAGAGGGTGAGGAACGCCCGGTTCTCCCGCTCGAAGGCGAGCAGGGCGGGCCCGTGGTCGGATCGCAGTCGCTCAAGTACGGCCATGGGCGCCACCGTACGGAGAACCGGCCCGGGACGCGCGCGACTTATGCGCCAAGATCACGCGCGAAAGGCGCACCCGGCGTCCCGGGTGCGCCTTCCTCAAGGACGGCCGACGCCGAGCGGCGTCAGACTCCTCGGGCGCCGTACGGCGGCGGGGTCAGGACTCGTAGCCCCGGTTCCGCTGCTGGGCGTCCTGCTGCGGGCGGCGCGTCTGCTCCTCGGCGCGCTCACGGCCCTGGGCCGCACGCTCGCGGCCCTGGGTGGCGCGCTCCGACGCCTCGTTCTTCGCCTTGCCCGCGGCCTGCTTGGCCTGCTCCTTGAGCTGCTCGGCCTTGTCCTTGAACTGGTCCATGCCCATGAAAGTTCACTCCTAGAAGGGTGTGAGGGGGGACGGGGCCCGTTGGCCCCGGGGGCACGACCAGCCTCGCACGGGCGAACACACTTCGCATGTCGGAGCATTACGGTACGTAACGGACAGGGGCCCGGGCCTCCGCGGGCCGGGCCCCTCCCCTCAGGCCCGTTCCGCCCGTGCCGCCTCGTCGGCCGCGCCGCCCGCGCCGACCAGGCCCTTGGAGACGGTGCCGAGCCGTGGCTCGAAGCGCTCCACCTCGCGGCGGCCGACGGTGGCGATCAGGCCCGGCAGGTAACCGCGCACCGACTGCATCCCGCGCAGCCACCACTGGGCGTACACGTGGGCCGAGCGCCGCTCGATGCCCGCCACGATCCGGTCCACGGCGGGGCCGAGGGGGTACGTGCGGTTCGCCGGCCACGGCAGCCGCTGCCGCAGCTCCTTCATCACGTCGTCCTGGTCGGCGCCCCGCACCATGTCCGTGTCGGTCCAGGAGAGGTACCCGACGCCCACCTTCACGCCCTTGTAGGCCACTTCGGCGCGCAGGCTGTGCGCGAAGGCCTCCACGCCCGACTTGGAGGCGCAGTACGCCGTCATCATCGGGGCCGGCGTGATCGCGGCGAGCGAGGCGATCTGGAGGAAGTACCCGCGGGACTCCATCAGGACGGGCAGGAAGGCCCGGCCCGTGACGGCGCCGCCGATGAGATTGACCTCGATCACCCGGCGCCAGGCGACCGGGTCGGAGTCGGCGAACGGACCGCCCGCCGCGACACCGGCGTTGGCGACGACGATGTCGACCTTCCCGAACCGTTCCTTCACCTCGGCCGCGACCCGGGCCATGGACTCGTGGTCGGTGACGTCGGCGTGCCACCAGTCGGCCTCGGTGTGCAGCCGCCCCGCCACCTCCTTGAGCAGCTCCGGCTCCAGGCCGACCAGCGCGATCTTCGCGCCGCGCGCGGAGAGTTTGCGGGCGAGGAGCTCGCCGACGCCGCGGGCACCTCCGGTGACGACCGCCACCTGTCCTTCCAGGCTCACCCTGCTCATGCCTCTGCCTCCTCCTTCGCCCCCAGGTAGGTGAGGGTCAGTTCACGGATCTGCGCGGTGACGGCCTCGGGTGCCTCCACCGGCGTCATGTGGCCCACGCCGGCCAGTTCGACCAGGCCCGTGCAGTGCGGCAGCGCCTGCGCCATCGCCCGGGAGTGGGCGGCCGGGGTGAGCCGGTCGGCGGTGCCGACGAGCACCGCCACCGGAAGCCGCAGGTCCGCGAGTCCGGCCCGGAGATCGAGGCCGCCCAGGACCTGCGACCAGCCGTACCGGGCGGGGCGCGGGCAGGCGTGGACGATCCGGGCGCAGGTGTCCACCCGGTCGGGCGCCGAACCGGGGCCCATCGTGGCGTACTTGAGGATCTTCTTCGAGAGGGGCGTGACCGGTCCGAGCGGCGCCTTGGAGCCGAGCACCGCCTTGGTCAGCCGGGTCCGCAGACCGCCCGGCCGCAGGGGGAGGACGGTGGCCTCGGCGGTCAGCCGCGAGGGCCCGGTCGAGCAGAGCAGCACGGCGGCGGCGTGCTGCCGCAGGCCCGGCCGCCCGGCGGCGGCCATGAGGGTCATGCCGCCCATGGAGTGCCCGGCGAGGACGGCCCGTTCACCGGGGCCGAGGGTGGCGGCGAGCACCGCCTCCAGGTCGTCGGCGAGGAACGTGGTCGAGTAACCCTGCCCGGTGGGCCCGGGCAGCGGCGAGCGGCCGTGGCCGCGCTGGTCGTAGGCGATGACCCGGTGGTCGGTGGCGAGCGCGCGTATCTGCTCCGCCCAGAAGGCGATGGAGCAGGTCCAGCCGTGGGCGAGGACGACGGCGGGGGCGCCCTCGGGGCCGTACACCTCGACGTGGATCCGGGCCCCGTCGGCGGAGACGGCGGTCAGTTCGCGGGGTACCGGCATGCGGCGGAGCGTCACTTGGCCGTCTCCTTCGTGCGGGCGGCCGGGGTCCCGGCCGGGTTCAGGGGCTCGGGCGCGCGGACCACCTCGTACTCGGAGAGGTCGACCCGGCGGGTCTCGCGGCGGAACTCGGCGGTCGTGCCGGGCCACAGGGTGGTGTTGCGGCCGCTCGCGTCGAGGTACCAGCTGTTGCAGCCGCCGGACTTCCACACGGTCCGCTCCATGCGGGACTGGACCTTGCGGTTCCAGGCGCCGACGGCGGAGGGCCGGACGGCGAGGGCGGCGCGTCCGCCGAGGCCGTGGAGCCGGCGCAGGTAGTCGGCCATGTAGTTCAGCTGGGACTCGATCATGAGGATCATCGAGGAGTTCCCGAGGCCCGTGTTGGGGCCGATGATCATCATGAGATTGGGGAAACCGCTCGCGGTGGCGCCGCGCAGCACCTGCACGCCGTCCTTCCAGGACTCGGCGAGGCTGTGCCCCTCGGCGCCGATCACGCGCTCGGCGATCGGGATGTCGGTGACGTGGAAGCCGGTGCCGAAGATGATCGCGTCGACCTCGGTCTCGGTGCCGTCGGCGGCCACCACGGTCGAGCCGCGGACCTCGCGCAGCCCGGAGGCGACGACGTCGACGTTGGGCCGGGCGAGCGCCGGGTAGTACGTGTTGGAGAGCAGGATCCGCTTGCAGCCGATGCGGTACGAGGGGGTCAGCTTGGCGCGCAGCTCCGGGTCCTTGATGGAGCGGGCGATGTTGGCCTTGGCGAGCTTCTCCACCAGACCCAGTTCGCCGGGGTGCTTGGTGAAGGCGCCGACCTGGAGTTCGCGGATGCCCCAGAGGATGCCGCGCCGCAGGGTGGCCGTGGCGGGCAGCGTACGGTGCAGCCAGCGCTCGGGGCCGCTGATGGCGCGGTCCATGCGCGGCATGACCCACGGGGGCGTGCGCTGGAAGAGGGTCAGCCGGCCGACCTCGCGCTGGATCTCGGGCACGATCTGGATGGCCGAGGCGCCGGTGCCGATCATGGCGACGCGCTTGCCGCTCAGGTCGTAGTCGTGGTCCCAGCGGGCGGAGTGGAAGACCTTGCCGGGGAAGTCGGCGAGCCCGGGGATGTCGGGGATCTGCGGGTCGGAGAGCGGTCCGGCGGCGGAGACGACGACATCGGCGCTGAGTCGGCCGGCGCTGGTCTCGATCTCCCAGCGCAGCGCCCCGGCGTCCCACTCCATGCGGAGCATCTCGTGGTTGAGGCGGATGTGCGGACGGAGCCCGAAGGTGTCGGCGACGTGCTCCAGGTAGGCCCGGATGTGCCGCTGGCCGGAGAAGGTGCGGGGCCAGTCGGGGTTGGGCGCGAAGGAGAAGGAGTAGAGGTGGGACGGGACGTCGCAGGCGCAGCCGGGGTAGCTGTTGTCGCGCCAGGCGCCGCCCACGGAGTCGGCCCGCTCCAGGACGACGAAGTCGGTGATCCCCTCGCGGCGCAGCCGGACGGCGGCCCCGAGTCCGCCGAATCCCGATCCGATCACCGCCACCCGTACGTGCTCGTGCTTCGCCATGCCGCCTCCCGTGCGCCCGGCCAAGATTCCGCCAGCAATCACTGGCACAGTCGGGACTGTAGAGCAGCTCCCTACCGAGCGGTAGAGGTCCGGCGCGGGAAAGTTACCGGCGGTACAACATAGGCTGGCGTCCGTGGCAGAAGGATCAGGCACCCGACCGGGCGAGGCGGCGGAGACCGCGACGGGCACCCCCGTACGCGAGTACCGCATGGAGGAGCTGGCCGCCGCGGCCGGCATCACCGTCCGCACGCTGCGCTTCTACCGGGAACGCGGCCTCATCCCGCCACCCCGCCGCGAGGGCCGCATCGCCTGGTACGACGACCACCACCTCGCCCGGCTGCGCACCATCGCCGCCCTCCTGGAACGCGGCCACACCCTCAACGGCATCGCCGACCTCACCGCCGCCTTCGAGAGCGGGCGCAACGTCCGCGAGGTCCTCGCCCTCCCGGCGCCCACCGAGGAGGAACCGGTCCGCCTCACCCCCGAGGAACTCGCCGACCACTTCGCCGGCGAGGTCACGCCCGAGAACCTGGCGGCCGCCCTCGACCTCGGGTACGTCCTCACCGACGGCGAGGAGTTCATCCACATCAGCCGCCGGCTGCTCGACGTCTCCGCCGCCCTCGTCCGCGAGGGCGTCCCGCTCGCCGAGGTCCTCAAGGCGGGCGCCCGCGTCCGCGAACACGCCGAGGCCCTCGCGGGCCTCTTCACCGAACTCCTCCGCGCCCACGCCCGCGACGGCGACATGCAGCGCCTGCGCCCCCTCGCCAAGAGCGTGGTCGAGGCGGAACTGTCGATGGCCCTCGACCGGCAGCTGCGGGGCGACAACCCGTAGCGGCCCGCCGGTCCGGTCAGAGCTGGTAGACGGCGGTGACCGGCGCGTGGTCGCTCCACCGTTCGGCATGGGTGGCGGCCCGCTCGACGTACGCCTTCACGGCCTTGGCGGCGAGCCCCGGGGTGGCGATCTGGTAGTCGATCTGCCAACCCATTGAAATGAAGATACAGTTTGCTCCGGGAGGGGGACTCGCATGACCCTTACGGATAACGATCACCCACGGCTGCGGGCACTCGTCGCGGTACGTCTGAGCGTCCGGACCGACGAATCGACATCACCCAAGCGCCAGCGGGAAGCCGGCGCGGCGGAGGCCAGACGCCTCGGCGCTGAGGTCGTCGGCTACGCGGAAGACCTGGACGTCTCCGCCACCAGGACGACCCCGTTCGAACGGCCGGAACTGGGCAACTGGTTGGCCAGGCCCGACGACTTCGACGTCATCATCTGGTGGCGGCTCGACCGCGCCGTCCGCTCCATGGGAGACATGGCCGAGCTGACGCGCTGGGCGAAGCGTCACGGCAAGCGGCTGGTCTTCGCGGAGGGCCCGGGAGGCAGCTCTCTGGAACTGGACATGACCTCGATCATGTCCGAATTGATCATCATGTTGCTGGCCTTTGCCGCACAGATGGAGAGCCAGGCCATGAAGGAGCGCGTCACGAGCGCCAATGCGGCGCTTCGGGCCATGGGGCGGTACTCCGGAGGGCTCCCTCCGTACGGATACATGCCCGTGCAGCGTCCAGCCGGCGAGGGATGGACCCTGGCCCAGGACCCGCAGCGCGTCGAAGCCATCGAGACGATGATCCGGATGCTGCTGGACGGCAGCGCCCCGAACGCCATCGCGTTCCATCTGAACAGCGAGGGCATCCTGACGCCTCGCGACTGGAACGACGTCCGGCAGGGGCGGACCCCGAAGGGACGCAAGTGGGTCGGCCAGACCGTCAAGCGTGTCCTTCTGTCCCCGTCACTCCTCGGCCACCAGACCTACGCGGGCTCCGTCGTCCGGGACCGCAACGGCCTGCCGGTGAGCATCACCGCCGACCCGATCCTGACGCGAGACCGGTTCGAAGAGATCAAGACGGCCCTCGGGGAGCGCCCCAAGGGGGCGGCCGGGACCCGAAAGGACACCGGCGCGCTCCTGCTCGGTGTTCTGCACTGTGCCTCCTGCAAGGGTCGCATGTACCGGGTCCCCGCACACGGCTACTCGGTCTACGTATGCCGGGCCCGCACCAAGGGACTTCCCTGTGAGGCTCCGGCAGCCATCAAGACCGACTGGGTGGAGGAGTACGCGGAACGGGAGTTCCTGAGGGAGTGGGGAGACTTCCCCGTGCTGGAGCAGGTGACGTACCCCGGCTATGACCCCCGCCCCGAATTGGAGGAGATCACCACCGAGCTCCGTGAGCTGTACGCCGTTCGCGATTCCAGGCGATCACGTGTCGGTCTCGCCATCTGGCAGGAGCAAGTGGACGCGCTGGAGGGCCGCGCCGAAGTGCTCGAAGCGACTCCGGTGCAGAAGGAACGCACGGAACTGGTTCCCACGGGAAAGACCTACGCCGACTACTGGAGGATCGCCGACGCCCGGGAACGGCGGTTCATGCTGCTCGACACCGGAACCCGCCTGGAGTGCGCGAAGGGCCAGCGCGGGGGGCGGCCGGTGGACATGAAGGGCCGCGCACTGGAGCGCCTGTCGATCGACTTTCCCCGGCCGAGAGAACAGCAGCGGCAGACAGCCTGAGCACCGCTCGCGGCTCCCGCTCCCAGCGGCAGAGCGATGACGGAGTGACGGTTCTCCCGGCCATCGCAGCCCCGCGCCGCCGAGCGGGGAGCAGCGCGCAGTCTGCTCGCGTGGGAGTGGGGCGACGAGACCCGCAACCACGTCCGCTTGCGCGGAAAGGGGTGGGCGGTGCCCCCCTTCCGCCATCGACCAGCACGTGCGGGAGCGGAATCTATCGCGTGGCTGATCAGGGTGCTTCTGTGGGCGTTGTCCTGTGCCACAGAAGTCGGTCATCCATGCCGGGTAGGCTCGCGGCCCCATGGAACACCTGCCCGAGACCGTAGACCGCGACATCCTGGTGCAGCGGGTCATGTCCGCGCTCATGGCGATTCGCGAAGCGTCGGACTGCACGCTTCACGAGGCGATCGACATCTTCGCGCAGCGATACGAGGAGCTTCGTCGTGATCGTCCGGACGACTTCACTCTGAGGCGGGAGGACTACGGCCACGGCTTCTACTCCTGATGCACCGCTGGCCGGTGCGCGTAGTCGGCTGGGGCAGTAACGCCACCGCGACCGGTGGCTCTATCCCAGGTACGGGGTTGCACGGTGCTCCAGGAAGTGCCGGATGCGCAGCCGCTGCGTGTGGTGCATGGGAAGCGAGTCGAGTTCTTCCGGCGCCACGAAGCGGAGCTCCGTGCTCTCCTCGGAGATGGCCAGGGCGCCGCCGACAACCCGGGCGTTGAAGCAGACGTTGAATTGCCGACGCACCTCTCCGTCGCTGTAGGCGATGACATGGCGGGGGTCGGTGTACGTGCCGACGAGTCCCGTGATTTCGACGTCCAGACCCGTCTCCTCCTTGACCTCTCGCACTGCCGCGCCAGGCAGGGAATCGTCCATGTCCATGGCTCCGCCCGGCAGCGCCCACAAGTCGTTGTCCCGGCGCCGCTGGAGAAGTACGCGGCCGTCCCCGTCGGTGACGACGGCAGAGGCTGCCACGACCAGGCTGTTCGGCCGGGGGGCGTTCGGGTCGTCGAAGTACTCGGTTCGCGCCACGGCGCTCAGCCTGCCACGGGACGGGCCGTTTCCCATACGGCGTCGAAGCTCCCCGCATAGGTGTCGAACAGGCCCCCGTCGCCGTGGCGCCGGAGGTGCCACACGGGCGCACCGTAGGCGTTGACACCCCACACGTGTGCGTTGACGAGCATCTGATCGTCGGCGCGGTACAGACTGTTGTAGAGGGTCGTTCCGTGGGTGCGCAGTTCGATGCCCGGTATGTCCGCGAGGGGCCGGTAGTGCAGGCGCGCGAGTCGGCAGCGGGATTCGATTCCATAGCCGAATCTCTCTTCCCGTCCGCGCTGCTGGACATTGGGGTCGTCGGCGTCACCCACCGCGATGCGGACCGCGCATCCGTCGTCGGCCCGTTCGCGCAGGAGGTCGTTGAGGCGGGGGTACGCCTCGTGCAGGAAGACGGCCGCGTACACCAGCACGTCGATTCGCTGCCGTGCCTGGGAGAAGAGATCTACGAAGACCGACACCGGAAGATCCGCCCGTTGTCCGTACAAGGCGACGAGTTCGGGGCTCACGGCGCGTGCCGCACGCGCTTGCCGGAGCGCCGGCCACAGGGCATGCACGTCTTCTCCGAGCGCTTCCGCTGCCGCCAGTGCCGTTGCCCTGCGCGGAGTGCGCCCGAGGTTGACCCACCGTTCCACGGACTTGGGGTCGACGCCCGTGACGTCGGCCAGCGCGGCGTGTGTCCAACCGCCGGCCTCCATGACGGCTCGAAGTCGCTCGTTCTGCATACTTGCGCCTCCTCGACTGCCGGACATCCCGAGGGACGTTCTACACGCGAAGGGACGTCCCAAAGTGGGAAACGTACGAGGTTCCCCCGTCCTGATGACCGGCGGGACGATCGCGCCATGAGTGAGCCCACGCGCTACAGCACCCCGCCGATCGAACTGCCGCCGGACCTGGAGCGGGAGCCGGACCCCGCCGAGGGGTGCGCGGGTTGCGCTGAGCTGGCCGCCGTACGGGGCCGTGCTCGCGTCATGGGCGACTGGACGACCGTCAGCGACTGCAACGTCTTCATGCGGCGCCACCCCGAGGGGCACTGATGGTCACCCCTGCGGACATCGGGCAGCGCGTGGAGGACAGCACGGGACGGGTCGGCATCCTGCGGGACGTGATCCCGGACTACGAGGACCCCGCCCAGCTTCCGAGCGAGCGCCCAAAGCGCCCTACGGCGTTCTTACGCCCCGAGGGCGGAGGTCGTGAGTGGCTGGTCCCGCCCGACAGCGTGAAACGCGCTTAGCGCCCCACGCGGCCCCGTCCGGCGACGGCGAGCAAGACAGCCGGGCGGGGCTTTCCGCCGCCGGTTCCTACATCTCGAACACGGCAGTCACGGGCGCGTGGTCGCTCCAGCGCTCCGCATGGCTCGCCGCCCGCTCCACGTACGCCTTCACGCAGCGCTCGGCCAGGCGAGGGGAACTGACGATCAGGTCGATCCGCCAGCCGCTGTCGTTGTCGAAGGCGCGCCCGCGGTAGGACCACCAGCTGTAGGGGCCCTCCTGGTCGGGGTGGAGGGCGCGGACGACGTCCACGTAGCCGCCGTCGCCCTCGTCGAGGACGCGGCTCAGCCAGGCGCGCTCCTCGGGGAGGAAGCCGGCGTTCTTGCGGTTGGCCCGCCAGTTCTTGAGGTCGGCCTCGCGGTGGGCGATGTTCCAGTCACCGCAGACGACGACCTCGCGCCCGTCGGCGGCGGCCCGTTCCTTCAGTTCCTTGAGGTAGGGCAGGAAGGCGTCCATGAAGCGGTACTTCTCGTCCTGGCGCTCGGTGTCGACCTCGCCGGACGGCAGGTAGAGGCTGGCGACGGTGACACCGGGCAGGTCGGCCTCGATGTACCGGCCGCTGCCGTCGAACTCGCTCGAGCCGAAGCCGACGCGTACGGCGTCGGGCTCGCGCCGCGTGTAGAGGGAGACGCCGGCCCGGCCCTTGGCGGCGGCGGGAGCGTGGGCGGTGAACCAGCCCTCGGGCGCCCGGACCTCCGCGGGCAGCTGGGCCTCCTCGGCGCGGACCTCCTGGAGGCAGACGGCGTCGGCGGAGCTGCCGGCCAGCCACTCGGCGAAGCCCTTCTTGGCGGCGGCGCGGAGACCATTGACATTCACGGACGTGACGGTGAGCATCCCGGGAGGATACCGACAGCCGGACGATGCATACATGTACGATGCACCGTATGAACATCCAGCCCTTGCCCTTCGACCACCCCGACGCCGTCAAACTCAACGACGCGGTGCAGCTGGAGTACGTCGCCCGCTACGGCGACGAGGGCGATCTCACACCGCTGGACCCCTCGATGTTCGCTCCCCCGCACGGTCTGTACCTGCTCGCCTACGACCCCCTGGACCGCCCCGTCGCCACCGGCGGCTGGCGCACCCAGAACAAGAACGACGAGGGCTACGCGGACGGCGACGCCGAACTCAAGCGCATGTACGTGGTCCCCGAGGCCCGCGGCCTCGGCCTCGCCCGCCGCATCCTCGCCGCCCTGGAGGCCGACGCCCGCGCCGCCGGCCGCACCCGCATGGTCCTCGAAACGGGCACGGCCCAGCCGGAGGCCATCGCCCTCTACACCTCCAGCGGCTACGAACCCTGCGCCAAGTTCGGCCTCTACCGCGACTACCCCAACAGCCGCTGCTTCGCGAAGCCCCTGACCTGAGGGATCACCCCTCGCCCAGGATCGCCCTCCAGACGTCGAGCCGCTCCACCTCGCCCTTGTAATGCTTGCCCCCGAGGCGGGCGTGGACGGTTTCGTACCGCCGGACGAGGTCCGCGGCCGTCCGCTCGGTCTCGGCGGGCAGGTCGCGCTCGATCCTGCCCTGCCAGTCGAAGCGTGACTGCTCGTCGTGCAGCCCGGCCACGGGCAGGATCTTCCGACAGGCTTCCCGGGCGACCAGATCCGGGGCGTACGAGATCAGGTGACCGGCCCGCTCCCGTGACCGCGCGGGCAGCCGCCGCAGTGCCGCCCGCGCCGCTTCGTAGGCCTGGACGGCCCGTACGACCCCGAGCGGACTGCCCGTCCTGCGCCGTAGGGACGTTGACGTGCCGGTACGCGGCGTCGTGCAGGTCCCGCGCGACATCGCGGGCCCGGCCGCAGTGGATCTCCAGACGCACCGTCGCCCGGTCCAGGTGCGCCGGCCCCCACCGGTCGAGCCCGTCCGCGACGGCGCACAGCCGCTGGAACCCGTCGATGCACTCGACCCCGTACACATGCAGGGCGCTCGCCCCGCCCCGGGCCGCGTCGAGGCCCGGCACGTGCACCTCGTCGGCCCCGAGAACGATCGGATGGATCCGGCCGAAATGCTCCGGCCGCTCCGCCAGCGTCCTGCGGAGCTCCAGGTTCGCGGGCGTCTCCCCCAGGAAACCCCGCCGGGCCCCGAGCGCCCTCACGGCGTCGGGCCCCTGCGCCAGTCCGGCCAGCTCGACCGCCGACACGGACACGTCCCAACCGTGCGGGGCCTGGGAGAAGTGACGGGGGTTCAGCGCGAGGTTCACCCCGACCGGGAAGGGCCAGGGAGCGGAGTAGGACTCATGATTCATACCGACCTCACTTCCCGCACCCCATGCAGGTGGCGGCCGCGTGGATCACATCGCGGGAGGAGTTCCCGGCCTTGCTCGCTCTCGGCGGTAGGGGCGGGGGCCGCGTCCGCAAACGACGGAATCCCGTCCGATCGTGTGATCGGACGGGATTCCGTCTGTCTGTGGACCTGTGGGGATTTGAACCCCAGACCCCCTCGATGCGAACGAGGTGCGCTACCAGACTGCGCCACAGGCCCTTGCGACGTGTGAAACATTAGCATCCCCCTCGGCGAGAACAAAAATCGCTTCCGCCGCAGGTCAGCGGAGGGCCGTCGCGGGGCCTCCGCCGGGTGGGGTCACTCGTTGGCGGCGCGGGGGCGGTCGTCGTCCGCGTACTGGTCGAAGAGGGGGGTCCGGCCGTGGTCGCGGGTGCGGCGGGGCGGGGCGGGGCGGTGGTCCGGGGCCGGGGTGGGGGGCGGAGTGGGGTCTGCCGCGGTGGAGGAGCGGGCCGCGCTCCAGGTCTCCGGGTCCGTGATGTCCACGCCGCTCGACGCGCGTGGGGCGACCGGGGCCGTGACGTACGTGGGCAGCGGCACCGGGACGGGGTCCCAGCTGTCGCCGCGGGCGGGGCCGCGCTCGCGCTGCTGGTCCACCCACTCGGCGTGGTCCGTCTGCTCCACCAGGGCGCGGCGGTCCGCCTCCTGCGGGGAGACGGAGGGGGCCGGGGCCGCCTCGGCCTCCGGGGCGGGGTCGGGCGCGGGCCTGCGGCTCTCGCGGAGGCGGGCGGCGGCGGCCTCCGCGCGGCGCCGGTCCATGACGTACACGAAGCGGCGGCGCTCCTGGACGCGCAGGTGCACGATGTACGCGCTCAGCAGCACCGCCGGGATGCCCGGCGCCCACAGGAAGGTGACGCCGCCGACCGCGGCGACGATCGCGCCGAGGGTGAAGGCGACGAAGAGGACCGTGATGGTGCGCCGGCGGCGGGCGAGGACCCTGCCGCGGCGGGCGCGTTCGGCGGCGCCGCGGCGGGACCGGGCGGGCCGGGCGCGGGCCGGTTCGGGTTCGGCGGGCTCCGGGGGCCCGGCCGGTTCCGGGAGTTCCAGGCGCGCTTCGGTCCTGGCCGCGGGCGCGGAAAAGGCCCGGACGTCGACCGAGCTCAGATGCTCGGTCACCGCGTCCGGGTCCACGTCGGGCACCGCTCCGTCCGCCGTCCGGTCCCGCTCCCTGAGCTCCTTGGCGTACCGGCGCTCCATGCCCGCCCGTCCGGACAGCAGCCGGATGGCGGTGCTGAAGCGTTCCGTCGGACGGGCTTCGTTCAGCTCGTCCTGCCGGCGGAGCCACATCGGCACCAGGTAGGCGGCCCAGGCCCCGACGATGACTGCGTAGATGAGGCCGCTGCTGCTCACGTCTCACACCGTAGAGGGGTTCGGAGACGGGCATCGGCCAATTGGCCCGGTGTGTCGCACGATCTGGCTGATATCACTGAACTTTTTTGTGATTGTTCAGATCGATTGGTGTTCAACTGGCGACGGAATTCGAACACTTATTTTATTGTGCGGGATGCTGACGTCGTGCCAGGTGCCAGCGCCGCACCAGCCCCTCCGGCACTTCCTCGGCGGTCAACGCGTAGACCAGGTGGTCACGCCACGCCCCGTCGATGTGGAGATAGCGCGGACGCAGACCCTCCTCGCGAAATCCGAGCTTCTCCACGACCCGTCGCGAAGGCCCGTTCTCCGGACGGATGCAGACCTCCATCCGGTGCAGCCCGACCGAACGGAAGCAGTGGTCGACGGCGAGCGCCACCGCCGTCGGCATCACCCCGCGCCCCGCGACCTCGCGGTCGACCCAGTAGCCCACGTGACCCGAACACATCGAGCCCCAGGTGATCCCGGCCACCGTCAACTGCCCGACGAGCCGCCCCTGGTACTCGATGACGAAGGGGAGCATCCGGCCCGCGTGCGCCTCCGACCGCAGATGGCGCACCATCTGACGGTACGTCGGCCGGCGTCCGGCCGGGGCGCCCGGCGCGGGCGGCGGTACGGTCGCCTCCCAGGGCCGCAGCCACTCGCGGTTACGGCGGTTCACCTCGCGCCAGGCCCGCTGGTCCCGCATCTTTATCGGGCGCAGGCGCACGTCGCCGTCGACCAGGACCACGGGCCAGGACGGGATCATGACGTCGCGCCCGCTTCCTCCGGTCTGGGATGGTCGCCGCCCCGGATCTGGTCCACCGCGTGCCGCAGCAGCGGCTCCAGGACGGCGAGCCCGTCCCGTACCCCGCCCGTCGAACCGGGCAGGTTCACGATCAGCGTGCCGCCCGCGACACCGGCGAGGCCCCGGGAGAGCGCGGCCGTGGGGACCTTCTCGCGGCCGTACGCGCGGATGGCCTCCGGGATGCCGGGGATCTCCCGCTCCAGGACCCGGCGGGTGGCCTCGGGGGTCGCGTCGGTGGGCGAGATGCCCGTGCCGCCGGTGGTCACGATCACGTCGTACCCGGCGGCGACACCCTCGCGCAGGGCCGCCTCGACCGGGGCCCCGTCGGGGACGACGCGGGGGCCGTCCACGGCGAACCGCATCCGGGCCAGGCCCTCGGCGATCAGCGGACCGCCCTTGTCCTCGTAGACGCCCGCCGAGGCGCGGTTGGAGGCCGTCACCACCAGGGCCCGATAGGCGGCGGCCGGAGCCTCCCCGGGGGCGGCCGGTTCCTCGTGCTCCTCGTGCGCGCCGGTCACCCGGCCCGCGCGGGTCACGCCCGGCCCTCCGTCCCGGTCCGCGTCCAGTCGCCCGACTTGCCGCCGGTCTTCTCCTCCACCCGCACGTCGGAGATGACCGCGCCCTTGTCGACCGCCTTCACCATGTCGACGACGGTCAGGGCCGCCACCGACACCGCCGTCAGGGCCTCCATCTCGACGCCCGTACGGTCCGTGGTCCTGACCGTCGCCAGGATCTCCACCGCGTCGTCGGCGACACGCAGGTCCAGGGTGACGCCCGAGAGGGCCAGCGGGTGGCAGAGCGGAATGAGGTCGGGGGTCTTCTTGGCCCCCATGATCCCGGCGATGCGGGCGGTGGCGAGCGCGTCGCCCTTCGGGACGCCCTCGCCGCGCAGCAGCTCGATCACGCGTGGCGAGACGAGGACCCGTCCGCTGGCCCGCGCGGTGCGGGCCGTGACGTCCTTCGCGGAGACGTCGACCATGCGGGCCGCACCCGCCTCGTCGATGTGGGTGAGTCCTTGCTGCGTGCTCATGGCCGTGACACTCCCGGTCGCTGTGTGGGACGACACCGTACCCCCACCACCCCCTTCTCAGCCGAGGAGGACCACGTCCAGCTCCTCGCCCGGTGCCACCGACTCCGACTCCTCCGGTACGACGATCAGGGCGTCCGCCCGTGCCAGCGCCGCGATCAGGTGGGAGCCGGCGCCGCCCATGGGGGTGACGGTCCCCGCCTCGGCGTCGTACGTTCCCCGGAGGAACTGGCGGCGCCCGGCGGGCGACGTCAGCGGCCCGTCGGCGGTGAGCTCCGCCCGCACGCGCGGCCGGTGGAGGTCCTCAAGACCCCGCAGGGCCCGGATGGCGGGCCGCACGAAGAGCTCGAAGGAGACGTACGAGGAGACCGGATTGCCCGGCAGCGCGAGGAGCGGCACCTGCTCCGGGCCGATCGCGCCGAAGCCCTGCGGCTTGCCCGGCTGCATCGCCAGCTTCCGGAAGTCGACCTGGCCGTCGGCGGACAGCGCCTCCTTCACCACGTCGTACGCCCCGACGCTGACGCCCCCCGTGGTGACGATCAGGTCGGCCCGGATCAGCTGGTCCTCGATCATGTCGCGCAGCGCGTCGGCGTCGTCGGTGACCGCGCCCACCCGGTAGGCGAGGGCGCCGGCGTCCCGCGCCGCCGCCGCGAGGGCGAAGCTGTTGGAGTCGTGGATCTGCCCCGGGCCCAGCTCCTCGCCGGGCTGGACCAGCTCGCTGCCGGTGGAGACGACCACCACCCGGGGACGCGGCCGGACCTTCACGGTGCCCCGGCCGATGGCGGCGAGCAGCCCGATCTGCGGCGGCCCCAGGACCGTGCCGGCCGCGAGCGCGAGCTCCCCCGCCTTCACGTCGCTGCCGGCGGCGCGCACATGGGCGCGGGCCTCGGCGGAACGGTGCACCCGGACCGTGCCTCCCGCGCCCTCCGGCGCGGTGCGCGCGGAGCGCATCCCGGCGGCCGCGCCCCCGCCCGTACCGCCGTCGGTCCACTCGACCGGGACGACGGCCTCGGCGCCGGGGGGCAGCGGGGCACCGGTCATGATGCGGGCGGCCTCGCCGGGGCCGACGGTGGGCAGCCCGCCCGCGCCGGCCGCGACGTCCCCGATCACCGTGAGGACGGCGGGGAACTCCTCGGTGGCGCCCGCGACGTCGGCGACCCGGACCGCGTACCCGTCCATGGAGCTGTTGTCGAAGGGCGGCAGCGCGGCCGGCACCGTCACGTCCTCGACGAGGACGCAGCCCTGGGCGTCGAGCAGCTGGAGCTCGATCGGTTCGAGCGGGCGGACCGTCGCGAGGATGTCGGCCAGGTGCTCGTCCACCGACCACAGCCCGCGCGCCGGGCCGGCGCACGGGTCGGCGGCACCCTGCCCGTCGTCGTGCCCGTGATCGTGCCCGTGGTCGTGGGCGGGTGCCGTGCTGCTGCTCAAGGTCCTACATCTCCTCGCTGACGTATCTCCGGAGCCAGGCCCGGAAGTCCGGTCCCAGATCTTCACGCTCGCACGCGAGTCTGACAATGGCACGCAGATAGTCACCCCGGTCACCGGTGTCGTACCGGCGGCCCTTGAACACGACGCCGTGGACCGGACCGCCGATCTTCTCGTCGGTGGCCAGTTTCTGCAGGGCGTCGGTCAGCTGGATCTCGCCGCCCCGGCCCGGCTCGGTCTCCCGCAGCATCCCGAAGACGGCCGGGTCGAGCACGTACCGGCCGATGATGGCGTAGTTGCTGGGTGCCTCGTGCGGCTCGGGCTTCTCGACCAGGTCCGTCACCTTCACCACGTCGGAGTCGACCGTCGCCTCGACCGCCGCGCAGCCGTACTGGTGGATCTGCGCCGGCTCGACCTCCATCAGGGCGATCACACTGCCGCCCTCCCGCTCCTGGACCTCCACCATCCGCGCGAGCAGCGGATCGCGCGGATCGATCAGGTCGTCGCCGAGGAGCACCGCGAACGGCTGGTCGCCGACGTGCGGGGCCGCGCACAGCACCGCGTGGCCGAGGCCGCGCGGGGCGCCCTGGCGCACGTAGTGCATGGTCGCGAGGTCGCTGGACTCCTGGACCTTGGAGAGGCGTTCGTCGTCCCCCTTGCGGCTGAGGGCCTCCTCCAGCTCGTAGTTGCGGTCGAAGTGGTCCTCCAGGGGACGCTTGTTCCGGCCGGTGATCATGAGCACGTCGGTGAGGCCGGCCGCGACGGCCTCCTCGACGACGTACTGGATCGCCGGCTTGTCGACGACCGGCAGCATCTCCTTCGGCGTCGCCTTGGTCGCCGGGAGGAAGCGGGTGCCGAGGCCGGCGGCCGGGATGACAGCCTTGCTGATCCGGCCGAGGCTGGGGAGCGACTGAGTCATGCCGTGCACCTTAACGGTTGGGAATGAGGGGAAGATGTGGATCCGATTAACTTCCTCCACATAAAGACAGTTACGAGAGGTTCGCGAAGTTCACGTGAGGCCGACATGACCGCAGAGTTGACCGAGAAGACCCAGTTGCGCCGCCGCCTGCTCGACGCGCGCGCCGCGCTGCCCCCCGAGTCCCTCGGACGGACGGCGGCGGCGCTCGCCGAGCACGGCCTCGAACTGGCCGAGCTGGCCGGGGCGTCCACCGTCGCCGCCTATGTGTCGGTGGGCCGCGAACCCGGCACGCGCGCCCTGCTCGACGCGCTGCGCGAGCGCGGGGTCCGGGTTCTGCTGCCGGTCCTGCTGCCCGACAACGACCTGGACTGGGCGGTGTACGAGGGTCCCGGGGCGCTGGCGAAGGCGGGCCGCGGGCTGCTCGAACCGGTCGGCCCCCGGCTCGGTCCCGAGGCGGTGTGCGCCGCCGACGCCGTGCTGCTGCCGGGGCTCGCCGTGGACGGGCGGGGCATGCGGCTCGGCCGGGGCGGCGGCTCGTACGACCGGGTCCTCGCGCGGCTGGCCCGGGCGGGCGCCGACCCGGCCCTCGTGGTGCTCCTGTACGCGAACGAGGTGGTCGTCCGGGTCCCGGAGGAACCCCACGACCACCCCGTGCACGCGGTGGTCACCCCCGAAGGGGTGACGCGCTTCCGGCCGGCGGGCCCGGCGGCCTGACTGCTCGCCGGCCGAGACCCGGGCCGGCCGGGCCGGTGGTTCCCGGCCCGGACCGCCCGGCCGCGCCTACGGCTTCAGCGTCAGCGTGTCCTTGGCCGCCGCGGCGACCGCCTCCTTGCCGAAGGGCCAGTCGTACAGCTCGCCCCTCGCCCACGTGTCCGTCTGGTCGGTGTAGTGGTCGTGGAAGGCGTGCCCGGAGGCGCCGGTCAGGTTGACCCAGCGGGACTTGTCCCAGTCGCCGACGTTGACGACCATCCGCATCGACGGCACCCAGACGACCTCGTAGCCGCCGGCCGCGTTCCATCCGGTGGCGTCGACCGCCGCCTCGCCGCCGCCCAGGTTCCACGGGCCGCGGTTGAGGAGCTTGCGCACGACGCCGGGTCCGGCGGTGCCGAGGGTCTGGTTCTCCAGCGTGAGCTGGTGCAGCCGGCCCCAGCTCCAGGTGGAGACGTCCTTGCCGAGCTTGGCGGTCAGCTCCCAGCGGGCGTCCTTCATGGCCCGGGCGAGCAGCTGGTCACGGGTCTCGGTGGCCGCGTCGGTCCGGCTGCCGGGCGTCTTCCACCAGTCGTTCTTCTCCTGCTTCAGGAGCGGGCGGACCACCTCGTACCAGCGGTCGCCGCCGTCCGGCTGGGCCGAGTCCGCGTCGCGCTCGCCGCACTCGCGGACCGGCTCGCGCTGCTCGTCGACCGGGCCGGTGGCGTCGGCCGGGATCACGTTGATGCAGTCGCCCTCGGCGCGCACCTCCCTGGGCAGCTTGTTGCCGAAGGCCAGCTTGAGGACGTTGCGCCAGACCGCGTTGAAGTAGGCGGCGGCGGCCGAGTCCGGCTCCTGCGTGTAGTCCCAGCCCTCCAGGAGCTTCTGCGCCTCGCGGACGTACGGGTCGGAGATGTCGATCTTCAGCAGGAGCGGGTTCAGCAGGGCCGCGATCTGGCTGCGGTTGTCGGTCTGCATGGTCCGCATGTCGTCCGGCGAGATCTTGCCGCCGTCCTTGATCTTCGACTCGATGAGGTCGTTGATCCGCTGGCTGCGCGCGCCGTAGCCCCAGTCCTTGGTGAGCAGGTCCGGATAGGCCTTCGGGTCGATCACGGCCTGGTTGGCGGTGACGATGTAGCCGCGGTCCGGGTTGAACTCGTAGGGCAGCTTCTCGAAGGGGATGTAGCCCTTCCAGCGGTACGAGGAGTCCCAGCCGGGCGCCGGGAGGGTGCCGTCGCCCTTGGCGCGCTGCGGGATCCGGCCCGGGGCCTGGTAGCCGATGTTGCCCTCGGTGTCGGCGTAGATCAGGTTCTGGGAGGGGACCTCGAAGAACTTGGCGGCGGCCCGGAACTCGGGGAAGTCCTTCGCCCGGTTGAGCGCGAAGATGGCGTCCATGGAGCGGCCGGGCTGCAGCGCGGTCCACCGGAGGGAGACGCCGTAGCCGGTGGCGCGGTCCGGGGCGGAGTTGCCGACGGGGGCCGTCTGGCCGACCTTCTCCAGCTCGGTGGAACGGTCGGAGACGAGCGGTCCGTTGCCGGTGGAGCGGACCGTGATCGTACGGCTGCCGCCGCCCGCGATCCTGATCGTCTCCTCGCGGGTGGTGAAGGGGCGGACCTTGCCGTCGACGAGGTAGCCGCTCGGGCCGATCTTCTCCAGGTAGAGGTCGGTGACGTCGGCGCCGAGGTTGGTCAGGCCCCAGGCGATGGAGTCGTTGTGGCCGATGACCACGCCGGGCATGCCGGAGAAGGTGTAGCCGGCGACGTCGTAGCGGCAGGTGGCCGAGACGGAGCGGCAGTGCAGGCCCATCTGGTACCAGAGGGACGGGAGCTGGGGCGCGAGGTGCGGGTCGTTGGCGAGGAGCGGCTTGCCGGAGGTGGTGTAGCGCCCGGCGACGACCCAGGAGTTCGAGCCGATGCCGTTGCCGTTCGGGCCGAGGAGGGCCGGGACGGAGTCGAGGACCTCGGAGAGCGCGCCGAGCTGGGACTGGGCGCCGAGCGCGGACTGCGCGTCGGAGCCGGAGCCCGTACCGGTGCCGATGTCGGAGCCCGTGCCCGTGCCCGTACCGATGCCGGAATCCGTGCCCGTACCCGTACCGGAGTCCTCGGAGGAGCCGTCGGAGGCCGACCCGCCGTTCTCGCCGGAGCCGGACTTCGGGTCGAAGGCGCCCGTCGACTCGTCGACGGCGCCCCGGTCGACGATCGGCTGGTGCAGGGCGTACGGGTACTCCGGGTACAGCTGCTTGATCTGGGCCGGGGACAGCCGGCTGGTGAGCAGCGAGCGGTCGATCTCGTCCTGCATGTTGCCGCGCAGGTCCCAGGCCATCGCCTTGAGCCAGGCCACCGAGTCGACCGGGGTCCACGGTTCGATCGTGTAGTCGTGGGAGAAGGAGAGCGCCGCGTACTCGACGGAGACGTCGGCCGGGTCCCGGTCCTTGAGATAGGCGTTGACGCCCTCCGCGTACGCCTGGAGATACTTCTTCGTCTCCGGCGAGAGGCGCTTGTCGTACTCCTCCTGCGCGACCCGGCGCCAGCCGAGGGTCCGCAGGAACGCGTCCGTGTCGACCTGGCTCTCGCCGAACATCTCGGAGAGGCGGCCCGCGGTCATGTGCCGGCGGACGTCCATCTCGTAGAAGCGGTCCTGCGCCTGGACGTAGCCCTGGGCGCGGAAGAGGTCCGCCTCGTTGTCGGCGTAGATCTGCGGGACCCCGTTGGCGTCCCGCTTGACCTCGACGTCGCCGGACAGGGCGTCGAGCCGGATCTCGCCCGTCGTCTGCGGGAACGAGCCCCGGACGGTGCTCACACCCCAGTAGCCGCCGGCCCCGACGCCCGCGACCAGCGCGAGGACCAGGACGAGGAGGAGCAGGCGGGCACGCCGCCCTTTCTTCTTGGCGGGGGGCGCGGTCGTGTTGGAGGGCATCGCTGTCCTTCGAGGGGCAGGGTGGTCCTGGAGTACGGGAGCAACCTTAGGCGCAGCCCCCGGGCGCCTCGGACGCGGTGTCAGGAAGAGAACCGTACGGATGAGCGAGGGCAGGCAAAGACGGCGTCAAGAAAACGTTAAAGATTAGGTAAGGTAACGAAGTACCGGCCGCTGGAGGAACGATCCGGCTGGCGCGCGAGGGGAAGGAACGGCACTGACTGTCCACCAGCTCAACGAACTCCTGCTCATCTGTTCCCTCGTGCTGCTCATCGCCGTAGCGGCCGTACGGATCTCCTCCCGCAGCGGGCTCCCCAGCCTCCTGCTGTACCTGGGGATCGGCATCGCGATGGGCCAGGACGGCATCGGCAACGTCGCCTTCGACAACGCCGAGCTGACGCAGGTCATCGGCTACGCGGCCCTCGTCGTGATCCTCGCCGAGGGCGGCCTCGGCACGAAGTGGAAGGAGATCCGGCCGGCCCTGCCCACCGCGGTCGTCCTCTCCACCCTCGGCGTCGCCGTCAGCGTCGGCATCACCGCCGCCGGCGCCCACTACCTCGTCGGCCTGGAGTGGCGCCAGGCGCTCATCATCGGCGCCGTCGTCTCCTCCACCGACGCCGCCGCCGTCTTCTCCGTGCTGCGCAAGGTGCCCCTGCCCTCCCGGGTCACCGGCGTCCTGGAGGCCGAGTCCGGCTTCAACGACGCCCCGGTCGTCATCCTCGTCGTCGCCTTCTCCACCGCCGGACCGGTCGACCACTGGTACGTCCTCGTCGGCACCATCGCCCTCGAACTGGCCATCGGCGTCGCCGTCGGCCTCGCCGTCGGCTTCCTCGGCGCCTTCGGGCTCCGGCACGTCGCCCTGCCCGCCTCCGGCCTCTACCCGATCGCCGTCATGGCCATCGCCGTCGTCGCCTACGCGGCCGGCGCCCTGGCCCACGGCTCCGGCTTCCTCGCCGTCTACCTCGCCTCGATGGTCCTCGGCAACGCCAAGCTGCCGCACGCGCCCGCCAACCGGGGGTTCGCGGAGGGGCTCGGCTGGATCGCCCAGATCGGCATGTTCGTGCTGCTCGGCCTGCTCGTCACCCCACACGAGCTGATCAACGACTTCTGGCCGGCCGTCGTCATCGGCCTCGTCCTGACGATGGTCGCGCGGCCCATGGAGGTGCTGGTCAGCCTGCTGCCCTTCCGCATCCCCTGGCAGGAGCAGGCGCTGATGTCCTGGGCCGGCCTGCGCGGCGCGGTGCCCATCATCCTCGCCACCATCCCGATGGTGGCGCAGATCGAGGGCAGCGAACGGATCTTCAACATCGTCTTCGTCCTCGTCGTCGTCTACACCCTCGTCCAGGGACCGACCCTGCCGTGGCTCGCCAAGGCCCTCAAGCTCGGCGACAACGCCGGGGCCTCCGACCTGGGCGTCGAGTCCGCCCCGCTGGAGCGGCTGCGCGGACACCTGCTCTCCGTCGCGATCCCGGACGGCTCGCGCATGCACGGCGTGGAGGTCGGCGAACTGCGCCTCCCGCCCGGGGCCGCCGTCACCCTCGTCGTACGGGAGGAGGCCAGCTTCGTCCCGGGGCCGACCACCGTCCTGCGGCACGGCGACGAACTCCTCGTGGTCGCCACCGACCCGGTGCGGGACGCGACCGAGCGGCGGCTGCGGGCGGTCGGACAGGGCGGCAAGCTGGCCGGCTGGCTCGGCACCGGCGACGGCAGGACCGAGGTCACGACCACCCCGACCCGCTTCCGCCTGCCGGGCACCCGCCGGAGGAAGCCGTCGAAGGCGGGACGCGGAAAGCCGCCGCAGGCGGGGCAGGGCAAGCGGAACGCCCGGGGCCCGCGGTAGCCGGGCCTTCCGGCGCGCGTGATGTGCGCCACGGCGGGAGCGGCGCACATCCCCGGATTCGGGCACGAAAACCAGGCGTGGGAAGAGGGGCGGGAGCGTTTCGCAGGCGGGAAGACGCTCCTTCCCTGTACCATGAAGGCACACCTGATCGAACCAACTCTGCCTGACGCAGAGCTGGCGCGACCGTATGGCGGCCGTGGCGCCCCTCCCCGCAGTGGGGCCGGCCCGGTATCTACCGCAGTTCCGCGCAAGAGGACAGCTCTCGGCGACATCGGCACCACCGTGCCAGGCGCGCTACCAGGCGGCAGAAAGGCAAGGACCGTGGCGTCCACGGTCAACTCCTCCGGGAAGCGGCCCGGCTACGGGCAGCTGCTGCGCACCCCCGGTGCGCTCTCCTTCCTGATCCCCGGCTTCGCCGCCCGGCAGCCGTTCGCGATGCTGACCATCGGCATCGTCCTGCTCGTCCAGCACACCACCGGCTCGTACGGCAGCGCGGGTGCCGTCGCCGCCGCCACCGGCGTCTCCATGGCGGTCTTCGCGCCGCAGAGCGGCAAGTTCGCCGACCGCTTCGGCCAGCGCGCCGTCCTGATCCCGGGCGTCCTCGTCCACGCGGCCTCCGTCTCCCTGCTCGTCGCCCTCGCCCTGGGCGGCGCCCCGCTGTGGGCGCTGTTCCTGGCCGCCGTCCCCGCCGGTGCCTCGGTGCCGCAGGTCGGTCCGATGGTCCGGGCGCGCTGGGCTGCCAAGCTCGACGGCACGCCGCTCATGCAGACCTCCGCCGCCTTCGAATCGGTGACGGACGAGTTCACCTTCGTCGTCGGTCCGGTCCTCGCCACCGCCCTGTGCACCGGCGTCCACCCGGCCGCGGGCCTGATCGCCGAGGCCGGCCTCACCCTCGTCGGCGGTCTGTTCTTCGCCGCCCAGCGCGCCACCCAGCCCGCCCACGGGGCGGTCGCCGCGGCCGCGCACGGCGACGAGCCGCACCGCTCGGCCCTGTCCATCCCCGGCGTCCGCGTTCTGATCGTCGCCTTCCTCGGCATCGGCTCGGTCTTCGGCGGCATGCAGGTCTCGCTCACCGCCTTCACCGAGGAGATCGGCAACCCCGGCGCCAACGGCGTCCTGTACGGCGTCTTCGCCGCGGGCAACATGCTCGCCGGCATCGCCATGGGCGCCTTCGCCTGGAAGACGGGCCCCCGCCGCCGCCTGATCCTGGGGTACGCGGGCCTCACGGCCGCCGCATCCCTGCTGTGGACAGCGCACTCCGTGGTGCTGCTGGGCGCGCTCGGCCTGGTCGTCGGCCTGTGCATCGCCCCGGCCCTGATCACCGGCTACACCATCGTCGAGACGCTGATCCCGGCGTCGGCCCGTACGGAGGCCTTCACCTGGCTCACCGGCGCGGTCGCGCTCGGCCAGGCCGCGGCCGTCACGGTCGCCGGCCGCCTGGCCGACGCCCACGGCGCGAGCACCGGTTTCCTGGTGCCGATGGCGGGCACGGCGCTCGCCCTGGTGACGCTGCTGGCGCTCCGCTCGCGGCTCAGGCCGCGCGAGGCGAGCCGGGTCGCGGCACGTGGTGTCGGTCACCGAGTCCCGGTGACGGTGGACTGAACCGGCGGAATACGTCACTATGGATCGTCGTTAGCACTCGATGAGTGTGAGTGCCAGGAGGAAGACACGTGCCGACCTACCAGTACCAGTGCACCGAGTGCGGCGAGGGCCTCGAGGCGGTGCAGAAGTTCACCGATGACGCGCTGACCGAATGCCCCAGCTGCCAGGGCCGCCTGAAGAAGGTGTTCTCGGCCGTCGGCATCGTCTTCAAGGGTTCCGGCTTCTACCGGAACGACAGCCGTGGTGCCTCGTCCAGCAGCTCGCCGGCCGCGTCCGGCGCGTCGAAGTCCTCCACGGGCTCGGCGTCCTCGACCCCGTCGGCCTCGTCCTCCTCGGACGCGAAGCCGGCCGCGTCGACGTCGTCGTCCGGTGCGAGCAGCTCCACCTCGGCCGCCTGAGCCGATCCCGTCCTGCCGAGGGCCCCGTCGCGACCTGCGACGGGGCCCTCGGCGTGCTCCCCCTTCACCCGTGCGGGTGAAGGGGTTTTCCACAGGCGCGGGCCGGTCCACAGGCCGGAGCGGGGGCGGGACACGGCAAGGAGAGTGAGGGGCGACGACGGACCGCCCGTGTGGGGCGGTGCGTCGGTCACGTCCCGACTTCTCCGACCGAACAGGCGGTGCGCCCCGTGATGTCCGTACGTGCTGTGGAGCCCGGGCTTCTTCCCCCCGGCCACTCCGGCTTCCCTCCCCTCCCACCCTTCGCGCCCTTGCCGTCCTCGGCTCCCCCGCCGCCCTCATCTCCCTCCTCTCCCTCGCGGTCCTCCTCCGCCTTCTTCGTCTCGTCGTCGTCCGTTCCGCCGCCGTGCGCGGTGCCGGCCTTCGCGCCGCTGCGGGTACGGGGCGGGAGGCGGGGCCGGCCACGGTTCGGGCGCGGTGGCGGGGGGCGGGCCGGGCCGCGCCGGGGGCGGGTGCTTCCGGCGGCGCTCCTGGCGCTCGCGGCCGCCGCCCTCGCCGTCGCGGGCGCGCCGCCGGGACCCTGCCCCCCTCCTGCCACAGGTCCTCGCAGATCGCGAGGGCCACGTCGACGCCGTGGACGCGGAGGACCGG